>CAIUVX010000038.1 GCA_903902705.1 uncultured Methylococcales bacterium | reverse complement strand
TCCTTTCACAAACGTGCCGACTTCCAGCATCTCATCGAACAACAGGGGTATCTGCTGGAGTTTCTACCCCCTTACTCGCCTGATCTGAACCCTATTGAACACAAGTGGGCGCAAGCTAAAGCTCTTCGGAGGCAAAAAAAATGTTCTATTGACGAGCTGTTTACTCAGCTCTTTTAGATCGTTTTATACTGCTTTGGCTATATTTCAACGGCTGGGCGAAATAAGACAAATGCAATGGAGTGATATAGACCTGGTAGTGGGTTAAACCCACTACCATCTGATGCTCTGGCGGCTTGAAAGCTGATCTTGGGACTTTTAAATCACGCACTAAGGAATCAGGATTTTATAAAATCCGAAGCCAAGTGAATTGTATTGGTTGGTAACAAGCTCTGAATCAAGTATTCTGTGTTGCTATGAAAATACAAGCTTACTCAGCAAAAATTGAAGCGCAAATGCGAAATTTTTATCATAGCTTATCGGAAAAAGACCGTCGCCGTTATGCCGCTATTGAAAAAACACAGTGCGATGATCGTCTCATTATACGCGGTCAGCAGGAATTGGAAATCGACCTTTCCAACGAAGAACAACGCATCCGAAAATCAGGCGGTGGACGTAAGTTTTTACTCGCAACCTCTGAGGGGATAGAGGCGACATTTTTGGCAGTATTAGAAAACCATACGGCGGATTCACCCATGGATGAGACGATAAAATGGACAACAAATCGCGTCATTCGTCAATGGTGGTTGGCGCATGGAAAATCCCTGTATAGTGCCTCTACCGATTTGTTGTTACTTTGTGATTGCGGGAGTAGCAATAATACACGCCATTATATTGTCAAAGAAGACCTAGAAAACTGGCTGAGGAATTAAAAATCAAGATTCGCATTGCGCATTATCCACCGTATACATCGAAATTTAACCCGATAGAGCATCGTTTGTTGCCTCATATTACCAGGGCTTGCCAAGGGGTAGTTTTTAAACGTGTTGATTTGGTTAATGATTTAATGGCAAAAACTAAAACTGCTACAGGCTTAAAAGTGTTTACGCGCATCCTCAATAAAAACTTTAAAACAGGACGTAACGTAGAGGATGATTTCAAAAAGAATATGCGAATTCAGTTTGATGTATTCTTGCCTTAGTGGAATTATATTGTCGTCCCTTTTAATTCTGTGGCTTAGCATGTTATTAAACCCTGACTCCTTAGACCCAGATAAGCACGAAGTTGGCAAACAAAATACTCAAAAAACAGAACGTAAAAATATGACAATCGCACTTTAGATCAAGCTGCTTACGCGCAAAACGTGTGTTTTCTCAAAACTCGAAGTAATGCACGATACCGTCATTGGCTTACTTATTAACAAGGTCGTTGTGGGCGTGATATTTATGCCTAACAACAAATTTCACTGATTACCATTCTTCCCATAGTGTTTCTGGATTAAGTGACTCGGAACTAGGAATGTTGGTTGTCATATGAAAGTTATGTGTTTAAAACTGACGAAAGCGATTATTTTTGTTATTTTATTCAGTATTATTAACCCTGTGAGTTTTAAAAGGCATCCTCATGATAGACAAACAATCACTACACGGCGAATGGTCATCCCGTTTCGCGTTTATTTTAGCGGCTACTGGTTCAGCGGTGGGGCTGGGGAATATTTGGAAGTTCCCTTATATTGCGGGGGAAAATGGCGGTAGTGCGTTTGTGATGGTGTATGTGCTGTGTGTGGTGTTGATGGGTATTCCGATTATGATGGCAGAAACCATGCTGGGGCGGCGTGCGAAACAAAATCCAGTGGCAACTATGCAAACTTTAACCAAAGAAGCAGGGGCGGATTCGCGTTGGCAGGTTTTGGCGTGGATGGGGATGGTTGCAGGTTTTTTGATTTTGTCGTATTACAGTGTGATTGCGGGCTGGGCTTCGGCTTATACGCTGAAAGCGGTGATGGGTGATTTTTTTGGCAGTGATGCACAGAAAACCAGTGTGATGTTTTCTGAGTTTATCAGTAGTCCGCTACGGTTGATTTTTTGGCATTCATTTTTTATGCTGGCAACGATGTTCATTGTCTCTAAAGGCATTCGTAATGGTTTAGAGCGAGCGGTGCAGATGTTAATGCCTGTGTTGTTTGTCATGATGTTTTTGTTGGTCGGTTATGCAATGACCACTAGCGGCTATCAGCAAGGTTTGCACTTTTTATTCAGTCCAGATTTCAGTAAAATCACGGGTAAAGTGGTGTTGACCGCGATAGGGCAGGCGTTTTTTAGTTTAGGTTTAGGCATGGGAACGATGATGATTTATGGTGCGTATTTGCCTAAAAATGTGTCAATTGCTAAATCCACTATTATTGTGGCTAGTGCCGATACCATTGTTGCTTTATTGGCGGGGATAGCGATTTTCCCTATCGTGTTTGCCAATGGCTTACAGCCCGATTCAGGGCCTGGTTTGGTGTTTGAAACCTTGCCGATTGCCTTTGGAAATATGACGGGTGGTTGGTTGTTTGGCGTGTTGTTTTTTGTCATGTTGGTGGTTGCCGCGTTGACTTCTTCCATTGCCTTGATTGAACCTGCGGTGGCTTGGTTGATAGAGAGTAAAGAAATGACTCGCGATCAAGCCTGTGTCAGAGCGGGTTTAGTGGCGTGGGCATTGGGCTTTGTGACCGTGTTTTCCTTTAATCGCTGGGCGGATGTGCATTTTTTCGGGCAAACGCTGTTTGAATTAATTGATGGTTTGACTGCTAATATCATGTTGCCTCTAGGTGGTCTAGCGATTGCTGTATTTGTAGGCTGGATGATGAAACAGCAACATACAGAACAAGAATTAGCGTTACCTGCTGAGCAATATAAAGTGTGGAAAATATTGATTAGCTATGTCGCGCCAGCGGGTGTGTTTGTTATTTTTCTGCATATACTAGGAGTGCTGTAATGACCACGGTTATTCAAAAAAGTGCGTTGGTAAAATATTCTGCACAACAAATGTTTGATTTAGTGAATGATGTTGAAGCTTATCCGAAATTTTTACCGTGGTGTGGCGGAGCGAAGATTCTGAAACGCGAAGCCGATTTTTTTGAAGCCGAATTATTAATTGCCAAAGCGGGTTTTCATAAAACATTTTCTACCCGCAATCGCATAGATCAAGGTGGACAAATGACTATATCGTTACTCAATGGACCTTTCTCACGTTTGGAAGGGGTGTGGAATTTTATGCCGCTACGCGAAGATGCCTGCAAAATTTCGCTAGATTTAGAATTTGAAATGTCAGGACTGTTGGCGAGTTTGGCATTTGGCGCGGTATTCAACCAAATTTGCAATACTATGGTAGGCTCTTTTACCACTCGTGCTAAAGAAGTATATGTCTGAGCTTGCTATTGAAGTCGCCTACGCCACGCCTGAACACCAGCTTATTATTGCGTTAAATGTGGATGAGGGTGCAACAGTAGAATCAGCTATTGTTGCATCTGGTTTATTGACACGTTTTACTGACATTCATCTATCTACCAATGCGGTGGGTATTTTTGGCAAAGTGTGTGAGCTAAATCAAGTCTTGAAAGCAGGTGATAGAGTGTGTTGTTATCGCCCGTTACACAATGATCCCAAAGAAGCGAGACGGCAACGAGCGGCTAAGGGTTAAAAATTGAATTCTTGGATTCAAGTCATTAATAGCTAAACGCCTACACATAAGGTAAAAAAACAAATGGATGAACCCGAAAACTTTCAAAATAATCTGCTGGAAATAAAAAATCTGCTCGCTAGACACAAATTAGTAGAAACCTTAGTCCATAAACAGAACTTAGTTGAGTTACAACGATTACTTGAGCAACTTGATGCAGAGGCAATTGCTTGTGTTTTAGAGGTATTTTCCGCCGATGATCGCCAAATTATCTGGTTGTTAATTAAGGAGGATCGTAAAGAAGATATTCGTTTAGCTATGTCCTCGAAAGTACGCACAGAACTATTTACTGAGGTGAAGCATCGAAATCGTAACGCAACCATTCGCGTTTTTGATCTCTATGAAGGACGCTTACGACAAATTCCAATCGACACCAAAGAAGATTTAACCAATACCCAACCCATTTGGGTTGATTTAGTCATGCCCGAAGAAGAGCAATTGGCGTGGGCAGAAGATATTTTCGGCGTGGAACTTCCTAATCCGCGTGATTTAACTGACTTAGAAAGCAGTGCGCGGTTTTATGTAGAAGATAATGGCGACATTCATCTACATTCTGATTTTCTACTTGATCTTAAGGATGAATCACGCAATGTCGCGGTTGCTTTTGTGCTTAATAAGGAGACGCTATTCTCAGTAAGAAGTAAAGAATTGCCCGTGTTTCGTTTGCAACGCTTACGCGCCCGCGCTCAATCAGGCTATGTGTCAGAAGCAAAAGACGTGCTACTTGATCTTTATGCAGCTGAGGTGGAATATTCGGCTAACGCGCTGGAAGATGTTTATAGCGAGTTAGAAGAAGTTGGACGGCAAGTGTTCAAATCACAAATGACAGACGAAGAAGCAGGAAGGATTCTTGCGGCTATCGCCGAAGAAGAAGACCTTAATGGTCGCATACGGCGCAATGTTCTTGATACCCGTCGTGCGTTGTCGTTTCTAATGCGTGGACGGTTTTTGTCAAAAGTCCAGCATGAGGATGTACGCGAAATTTTGCGTGACATTGAATCGCTAGACGGACACACCTCATTTTTATTTAATAAAATTAATTTTCAAATGGATGCTACAGTCGGTTTTATCAATATCAACCAGAACAAAGACATTAAGCGGCTGACAATTATCAGTGTTATTTTTATGCCACTCAATGTATTAGCAGGAATGGGAGGGATGTCGGAGTTTTCGATGATGACGCAAGGAATTCCATGGCAAATCGCTTATTCCAGTTTCTCGATAGGTTTAATGATTGTCGGTTGGTTGACTTTTGTTGGTTTGAAATTCTTTGAAAAGCGAAAACTTAAAAAACCAGCGGTTAGCAGTTAAAAGTCTTAGCAACATCTGCAAAGTCGTTAAAATTCAACGTGTGCTTTGACACCATACACATTGACAGGACCACGATCACCGTTAAAAGCAGGATTGATAATGCGTTGATAATCAGCAGTTAGCCATGTTGGACCAATTAAATTTATGCTGTAAAAAACCTCAATACCTTTTTCTGCTTTCCAGTTGAGCTTGCCATCACCAATAAAACCATCTACTCCGCCTGCGTTAAGGTAGGCGGCGTGTTGTTTGGAAATCCAGTTTTGTGCATAGCCGATACCCAATGTGTCTTTACGTCTATCCCAGCTTGTGCCTTTTACTAAACCACCCAGCGAGATAGAACGATCTGTTGATGTGTAGGAATATACTTCTGTTTTACCGTCTGAATACATCCCTCTAAAGAACAAACCTATGTCATCAGCAACTTGTTGTTCTAAGTTTATGCCAATGCCCATTTTGATGTTTGGTTTTCGCGCCCAACATAAATCAGGAGCGGAGGCATTAGCTGAATCATAGTTAAAGCCAGTACAGGTAGTGGCATTTTTATTGGGGTCAGCTTGAAATGCAGCTAAGGCATCCGTCCAACTGCCCATATTTTCACGATTGCGATAAGCCAATAAGCGTACCGCTCCAGCTTGTTGATATAAAACGTGGCGATGTTCAAGTTCGACTTGGTCGCCGTAATACTTAAATATTCTTAAATCGATCGGCAGTTGATTTGGTTCTTTTGGTCCAGCTATATGGGCAAAGCGAAAAGTCCAGTCATCATGATAATATTCAGCAGTAATACCATCTGTGTAACCTCGTGCATCAGCGGCAAAGTCATAAGCGGCATGGGTCATAAATGCCATATTGTTAAACTGACGGCGTAAATTGCCTGAAAACGTATTTTGGTCAAAAAAATCCAAAATACTGAAATTACCGATTCTAAATACTAAACGATTGCTGGCTACCGTTGTCCCTAATTGCATAGGCGCGGAATCGAGGTGAATGCTGTTACCACCTAAATCAATTGTTTGCTTAAAAAAGAACCGTGAACGATACAAAATTGGTATAACAGTACCGCTTTTTTGTAGCTCAAAGTTTTGAATCAGCCCACCCAAGCCTTTTAAATCAGAAAATGCTTTTTCAGAAATCACTTCAGGAACAACGTAAAGCTCGCCGCCTTGCCATGTTTTCAGTCCAAAATAAAAAGTCGCTGTCCCCGTAAAGCCATTTTCACTGTGTGGTACAAGCGAGTTAGGCGTACCATTCAAATTGCTGTAAGCCCCATGAACCGTGCCTTTCCAACTCTCAATGTAAGTTAGCTGTCCGTAAGCATTCCAACGTTCGTCTTTAAGATCATGTAGTCCCTCTTTAGCAAGTGCGTTCATAAAAGAGAAGGGAACTTCATCAGCTATTGATTCAGCAGAATAGCTATTAGCTAATATAAAAAAACACAGCAGGTAAAGCAATAAAGAGGTTCTATCCAAAAACATAAAGTCCATTACTATAAAAAAAGCAAAAAGGTTATTGTATACATATCAAATGACTATTTGATTAAAAACACTTTCGCCAACGCCAGAAAAATAAAAAACCCCATTGAATCGGTGATGGCGGTGAGTATCACGCTAGTGCCTACCGCTGGATCATAACCAAATTTATGGCGCACTAATGGAATAACCAGTCCTACCACTACCGCGACTAGCAGATTAATAAACATCGCACTTGCCATTACCCCTGAAAGGGCGACATCTTGATAAAGCAATAAGCTCAATAAGCCCATAATCAGCCCGATGAATGTGCCATTAATGATAGCCAAGGTCAGTTCTTTTTTAATCATGCGTGACACGTTGGTAGGGGTGATTTGCCCTAATGCCAAGGAGCGAATAATCAGCATACTGGTTTGATTGCCCGTGTTACCGCCCATTGCGGCAATAATTGGCATGAGAGAAGCCAATGCCACCAAGTGCAAAATAACGTCTTCAAATACACCAATAATGCGCGTGGAAGCAAACGCAGTGACCACATTAACCAATAACCAGCCCCAACGGTTTCTGGCACTTTTCCAGACACTGGAAAATAAATCTTCCTCTTCATCGACACCCGCTTGACTCAATAAATCTTCATCAGATTTTTCACGGACAAAATCTAAAATGCTATCGATACATAACCGTCCTTGTAGCTTGCCATTTTCATCAACGATAGGAGCGGAAATCAAATCGTAGCGTTCAAACGCACGCGCCACTTCGGCAGTTTCTTGATAGCCTTGAAAACGCACAAAATCCGTCACCATCACATCCGCCACTTGTAAAGCAGGACGATGGGTCAATAAGCGTTGCAAAGGCAACACGCCTTGAACAACATTGTTTTGATCGACAACAAATAATTTATCGGTATGGCTAGGTAATTTACCTAATTTACGAATATAAACAATGACGGCTTTTAGATTCAAATCACTCCGAATGGTAATCATGCCAAAATCCATCAGCGAACCAATTTGATTTTCTGAGTACGCCAAAATAGCGTTTAAATCGCTACGCTCTTTACCGTTTAAAGAACGCAGAATTTTTAGCATCGCTCTTTTAGGAATATCCGCAGCAATATCAGCAATTTCATCGGTATTAAGTTGACTGGCAACGTTGGCAAGTTCTTCTGCCTCCATGCCTGAAATCAGAGTTTGCCGAACTGCATCGGATACCTCTAATAACACCTGTCCTTCGTGGTCAGTTTTAATTGCCTCCCATGCGATTTGTCGTTGATCTAGTGGTAAAGATTCCAAAATAGCGGCAATATCCGCTGGATGTAACTGAGCAAATTTATTTTGCAGGCGAGATTGCTGTTGCTTATACAGGACTGTTTCAATCAAATCGGTGGTCGCAACATCCCTTTGAACCAGCGACTTTTCCAGTTGCTGTTTTTCCAGTAAGGTGATGACTTCTTGCAGTTGCTGTTGTAAAAACAGCTCGGAATGAAGCTTGCCAACGGATGATTGCGTCATGTTTTTAACTTAGAGGGTAGTAGTGCGCGTTAAAATTTCTTGCCATAGCGCGTTATAAGCCCTTATTGCTGGGCTTTTATGACTATAAACACCAAGGGGATTGAGTTCCAAACCCATACGTTCAATCTCACTGGCGTAGGGAATAGCTGTGCTTAACGTATCTGGGTAAGTGTCGTTAAGATGCGCCATAATATCGAGGTGCATTTTTTTTCGTCTATCCACCATCGAAAAAAACGGTAGCAAAGTAAGCTGCTCTAGCTGCTTTTCGACCAGAACAGTTTGTAACTGATCTAAGGTTCTTACCGACAAGGTGGTAGGAATAATGGGCGACAACAATACGTCAGCCGCTTCAAAAACCGCTTCGGACAACAAAGAGATGTTAGGTGGACAATCCAAAAAAATAAAATCGTAGTCTGCAATCAGCGGTTTTAGCAGTTTTTTAAGTTGCTTAGTGGGTTTTTTCTTATCATCTAATAACAAATCCAGATTGCGAAAAGAAAAATCTGCGGGTAGTAAATCCAGATTATCAAAATCTGTGCCTTTAATCAGCCCATCTAGTGGTTGTTTGCCTGCGATTAAGCTTTTACTACCGCCTTTAATTTTAGGTTTAATACGAAAATAATAACTGCTCGCACCTTGTGGGTCTAAATCCCATATCAGTGTTTTATAGCCACTACGCGCGGCAATAAAGGCTAAATTAACCGCACTTGCCGTTTTACCAACACCGCCTTTAATACTATATAACGCTAATATGGTCATTGGATATTCCTGTGTTGCCTACGCTTAATCATTAAGCCGTTAATGGGGTGGTATTTTAGCGTAACTGAGGCAAGTTGTTTTGTTTGATTCAAATTTCACCGAGTAAGCGTGTATTAGATTGTCAGCGAAAATCCCAGTAACTTAATAATACTGTCATCTACCCCTGCCTATAATTCAAGCCTCGTCAACTTAGCCTAGGAGTTATTGCCATGTACTGTAAAAAACCACGCTATTTTTCACGCCCCACTGCTCTAACGGTGGCAGTCGCTATATTGCCGCTATTGTTTTCAATGAATGCCACCCAAGCGAGTGACGTACCACTAATGGAACAAGGTATTCAAATCGGTGATATGGCAAAGGGACGTGCTGTTATCTGGAGTCGTGCTGACCGTCCTTCTCGCATGATGGTGGAATATGCTTTCAACGAGCAGTTTACTGATGCCCGCACGATTCGCGGCACTTACGCAATGGCAGAGACTGACTTTACTGCCCGTCAAGATTTAGTTGATCTTCCCGAAGGTAAAGATGTTTACCTTAAAGTTTGGTTCGAAGATCTCACTAATGCTCGCGGCAAAAGCGACCCTGTCACTGGGCATTTTCGCACGGTAGGCAAACATGATGACATTCGCTTCGTTTGGGGTGGTGATACCGCTGGTCAAGGTTGGGGTATCAACGAAGCTTTCGGGGGGATGAAAATCTATGAGTCTATGCGTAAAGTTGAGCCACAGTTTTTTATTCAAAGTGGTGACAATGTTTATTCTGATGGCCCAATCTTACCCACTGTCACGGCTGAAAATGGGCAAATCTGGACAAATCTGGTTACGCCAGAAGTCAGTAAAGTGGCTGAAACCTTAAACGAGTTTCGCGGTCGCTACAAATACAATCTACTCGACAAAAATCTACGCCGCTTCAATGCTGAAGTACCGCAAATCTGGCAATGGGACGATCATGAAGTGGTCAATAACTGGTCGGATTCTAAAGATTTGAGCAAAGACAGCCGTTACACGGTTAAAGATATACCACTATTAATCGCCCACGCCACCAAAGCATTTCATGAATACGCACCGCTACGCCCACACGATGCCGAGGAATCTGAACGTGTGTATCGAAAAATATCCTACGGTAAATTGCTAGACGTGTTTGTGCTGGATATGCGTAGCTATCGCGGCCCTAATACCGCTAATCTGCAAACACAGGAAAGTGCTGAAACTGCATTTCTTGGTGAAACCCAATTGGCTTGGTTGCAGAATGAATTGAAAAATTCTGATGCAACGTGGAAAGTAATTTCTGCTGATATGCCTATCGGACTGAATATCGGCGATGGTACGGATGCTCAAGGAAAGGCGCGTTGGGAAGCGGTTGCCAATGGTGATAACGGTGTTGCTGTTGGTCGTGAACTGGAAATTGCCAAATTGCTGAAATTCATCAAGCATGAGCATATCGATAATCTCGTTTGGTTGACTGCTGATGTGCATTACGCAGCGGCTCACTATTATGATCCTGCCAAAGCTCAAACCAAAGATTTCGCACCGTTTTGGGAATTTGTAGCTGGCCCTTTAAATGCAGGTTCATTCGGACCTAATACCACTGATGCTACTTTTGGTCCACAAGTGGTATTTAGCAAAGCACCACCCGCAGGACAGGTCAATCTGTCACCTTACGCTGGCTTGCAGTTCTTCGGTGAAGTTAATATCGATAAAAAAAGCCGTGCGTTGACTGTCGATATGAAAGACATCAACGGCACTAGCGTGTTCAGCAAAACCTTAACCGCTGAATCAGAACACGACCGCGATTAATAAAAGCTGCTAGACGGTGTCTGCCGTCTGGCAACTCCCACTCACAACAATCTAACTATTTTATGAGGACATACCATGTTAACTAAAGTTTGCAAATTAACCGTCTTGGCAGCGGCGACGTTTGCTATTCTCGGTGTACAAAACGCAGCACAGGCAGCATCTTATAGTGAACACGCGAATACGCATCCCATCGTTATCGGTCATCGTGGTACGGCTGGTTATCGCCCTGAACACACTATTCAAGGGTATACCTTGGCTATTGAATTGGGTGTTGATTTTATCGAACCCGATTTAGTGTTGACGAAAGACGGCTATATGATTGCTCGCCACGAGCCGATGATAGGCGGAACGACTGACGTAGCTAATCACCCAGAATTTGCCAGCCGCAAAACTAAACGCATGGTCGATGGTGTTGAATATAACGATTGGTTCGCCACTGATTTCACCCTAAAAGAAATCAAAACGTTGCACGCAATTCAATCAAATGCCAAACGCGATCAGCAATATAACGGTCTTTTTGAAATACCGACTCTGGATGAGGTGATTGCTTTAGCTAAAAGTAAAAGCAAACAAACTGGACGGACTATCGGCATTTATCCCGAAATAAAACACTCTACTTATCACGCAACCGTAGAAGATGCTAACAATAAGCCATTGTTTGGGTCGAATTTCTTTGAAAATAAACTGCTGAAAAAACTGCATGACGCTTATGGAAACACGGCTTGTGCGCCTGTATTTATTCAGTCATTTGAAGTCAGTAATCTGAAGTATTTGAGCGGAAAAACCGACATTCAACTGGTGCAATTAATTGATGCGGATGATGTTAATGCTGACGGTTCAATGTCATTAGTCGCTCCATACAAACAACCGTACGACTTGGTAGTTGCTGGCGATACCCGCACTTTCGCAGACTTACTGACCGAAGAAGGTTTGGAGTTTGTTAAATCCTACGCCGATGCGATTGGTCCTTGGAAACCTTATCTGGTAAAAACTGTAGACGATGGCGTTGACCGCAATGGTGACGGCAAACTCACTATCAATGACCGCCGCGTTGATGGCAGCACAGGTGTGTTAGAAATGGCTCACGATAAAGACCTGTTAGTTCACACATGGACTTTCCGCAACGATGCCAGTGGTTATGGTTTCAGCGATCCTAAACAAGAAATGACCTATTATTTCGATTTAGGTGTAAACGGTTTGTTCACGGACTTTGCTGATACAGGGGTTGATGCTCGCAATGCCTCAATTAATGCGGGCAAGGTAAGTAGTCCATTTGGGCTATGTAAAAACCAACATCATCAGCACGATCATGAAGATCATGAGCGTCACAATGTCCGCTAAATTGCGGTAATCTCTTCTCGTTGTGTAGGTGCGAATTCATTCGCACCTACTTAATCCAACGGTAACTCAGCGGCTTTTTTAGCATCGACTTTTTTCAAAAACGGCGCGACACATAAGGCGGCTAAAAAGATAAATGAGATGGTTTGAAATAAATTATTAAAGGTCATTACTTCCGCTTCGCGCCACGCTAGAGCATTAAGTTGTTTTAAAGCGGCAGTCGTAGGGTCGGCGATTAAGGCATTAGTCATGGTGTGCCTTAAGCCCATTAATAATTCTTGTACGGGCGCATCGGTGGCAGTCACTGATTCGCGTAGCGTGGCATAATGGGTTTTGTTGAGAGATAACATTGTCGTGTTTGCAACGGCTAAACCAATCGCACCACCTAGATTACGCATTAAATTGTATAAGCCACTGGCGTTTTTGACTTCCTCAACGGGCAGTAATCCTAATGTCAGGGTATTAATCGGTAAAAAACACAGCATCAACGCACTACCGCGTATCGCTTGGGGTAGAAAAAATTCCCAATAGCCTGATTCGGCGGTCAGTTGTCCATTTAACCATGATCCTAAGGCAAATAATCCCATGCCTAGCCCTAACATAACGCGCAAATCGAGTTTCTTTTCTAAACCACCTGCAACAAAAGCGGATAGCAGTTGAAATAATCCGACGACCATCAAGTATTGCCCAATTTGCAAGCTGTTTAAACCTTTAACACTGGCTAAATACACAGGGGTTAAATAAATAATGGTGTATAAACCCACGCCCAACACAAAACTATAACCGCAACCGACCGCAAAATTTAGGTTTTTAAAGGCGTATAAATCAATAATCGGATGGGGATTTTTTAATTCCCACCACAACATAGTTACGCCGCTAATGATTGCAACAACGGTTAAAGATAAGATTAAATTATCTTCAAGCCATTGGTCTTTCGCGCCTTCTTCAAGGACAAATTGCATACAGCCCAAAAAAATGGCAATCAATCCAATACCGATAAAATCAATTTTTTGTAGTAATGCCCAATTGGGTTTGTCGATGTCGAGAAATTTCCACACAAAAAAGCATACCAACATTCCTGGTACAAAATTAATTAAAAATAATAAGTGCCAACTATAAGAATCAGTTAAATAGCCGCCTAACACAGGGCCGATAGTTGGTGCCATAGTGACAATTAAGCCCAATACAATGCCCATCGTTGGTTGCAAACGTGGCGGAAACAAAATGAAAATAATCGTGAACGTCATGGGAATCATCGCACCCCCCATAAAACCTTGAATACAACGAAACACGATCATCGATGGTAAATTCCACGCAAACGCACACGCCAAACTTGCCAGCGTAAAACCACCCGCTGAGATAACGTATAAATAGCGCGTAGAAAATACCCGCCCTAACCAACCCGACAAAGGAATAACAATGACTTCGGCAATTAAATACGACGTTTGCACCCACGCAATTTCATCTTGAGTGGCAGATAATCCCGCTTGAATTTCTTGCAAAGAACTGGCGACAATTTGAATATCCAACACCGCCATGAATACACCCACTGCCATGCTAAAAAAACCTATCCATTGCCCAGTGGTTAGGATTCTTTCACCTGTTTCTTGTGTCTGTGTCATGAACTTTTAACACGCACTTTGACAGTGACGGACAAGCCAGATTTTAATAATGCAATATCGGTACTGTCATCAAAAACGATTTTCACAGGCACACGGCGCACGATTTTGGTGAAGTTACCCGTGGCATTTTCAGGCGGTAAAATACTAAATTCTGAACCACTGGCAGGGGAAAAACTGGCAACTTTGCCTGTAAAGGTTTTATCAGGATAGGCATCGATATGAATTTCAACAGGCTGACCGATGCTCATGTGCTGCAATTGGGTTTCTTTAAAATTGGCTTCCACCCAGATTTTTTTGGTTTCCAGTAAATACGCTAATGCCATACCCGTCTGAACATGAGAACCGATTTGCACGCCACGATGTCCAATCACCCCATCAAATGGTGCGACAATTTTCGTGTGTTCCACATCGAGTTTTGCCAATTCGACTTGCGCTTGTGCTTGTTTAACTTGGGCTTCGGTTTCGGCAATTTCGCTGTCAAAGCTGGTTAATTGGTTTTGTTGCGCACTTACTGTGGCTTGTGAACCGCGTAATTCCGCTTCTGCTTGTTTGGATTCAGATTGTATTTTATCCAAGGATTGGCGCGGTGCAGAACCGCGTTCAATCAGCGTGTTAAATCGTTTTAAATCTTGATTAATTTGTTGGCGTTTGGCTTCAACGGCTGATACTGCCGCGCCTGCACTGGCAATATGAGATTTTTGGGTGGTTTTATTGGCGCGTAGCTGTTGAATATGAGCGAGTGATTCAGCGACTTTCGCTTCGGCTTGTGCAAGTTTAGCTTGATAATCGCGGTCATCAATCACGGCTAATAATTCGCCTTGTTTGACCGCTTGATTATCCTCAATCAGTAATTGAGTAATACGCCCATCTACTTGCGGAGTAATTAACACGCTATTACTTTTTAAATACGCATTATCGGTGCTTTCATAATTTTGCCGTTCCATTATCCAACGAAATAAAAAAAACGCCGCTCCACCGACAATAAGTAAGACGAAAAATCCTGTAAAAAAACGCTTCATAATGACCTTGATAAACTAAACTGTTTAGTTTATTCTAAACCATTCTTCCCTGTTAGCAAGTGTTGTTTCAAAAATGACTGAATCGATTGAAAGTCCTAGTGCCAAACGGCAAGCCATTGTCCAAGCGGCTACGCGCTTATTTTTAACCCATAATTATCGCAGTGTCAGCATGGAGAAAATTGCCGCTGCCGCGCCTGTTTCCAAAGCCACGTTATATAACCACTTCACAGGCAAGCCGCAATTACTGGCGGCAGTTGTCAGTGAGTTGTGTACCTCGTTATTACAAACCATGACTCAAACATTATCGGAAGACGATGATGCTGAGCAAACCTTACAAAAAATTGCCGCCTCTGCGGTCGAATTGATGTATTCGCCTGACGGTTTAGCGATTTATCGATTGGTGATTGCTGAAATCCACGCATTTCCTGAATTAGGACAGGTGGTTTATGACAACGGGCCACGCTTGGCATTAAATCAATTAGAAAGCTATTTACGCCAGTTGCAAACCAGCGGTTGCTTCAATATCCCCGATACTTACTTTAGTGCGGATGCGTTTTTTAGTTTATTAAAAGGCGATTTACATTTTCGGTGTTTATTAGGCATACAAGCTGCTCCAACCGAAGCCGAAAAAGTACGTTTAATCGAATCCGTCACGCGCTTTTATTTGCGGGGAATTATGTATGCTGGACAATCGTAAGCTAGTCGCCGCGCTGAGCGTGGCAATAGTATTTATATCGACTACAAGTCATGCAGAAACCCTAGAAACGGCTTGGACAATCGCACTGGACAATAATCACCAGATTAAATCGTCTCAGGCGAATACATCAGCATCAGAACAACAATTACAATCCGCACAAGGGCAACGCCTGCCAGAACTCAATGTCAGTACGGGCTACACCCAATTGAGTGCAGTGCCTACCGCCAAAGCTACTTTTAATGGCGATACTTCACAATTTGCCGTTTCTCAATCAGGCAGTGCCAAAGCGCAAGCAATGGTTAGCGTACCCGTGTACACCAGTGGACGCATCAGCAATAATATAGGTGCGGCAGAATCTAGCTTGCAAGCCGCACAGCACCAAGAAGAAACCACTGAACTCAATCTTAAAATGCAGGTAGCAGAAGCATACATCAATGTATTACGCGCAGAAAGTGCGGTAAAAGTTGTGCGTAGTCATGTCGAAAGCCTGTCTGCCGATAGCAAAGATGTTAACGACCGCTTTGAACAAGGCATCGTTGCTAATAATGACGTATTAGCTGCCAGTGTTGAACTTGCCAATGCCGAGCAACAGCTAATTAAAGTTGCTCATCAACTCGACAATGCCAAAACCACTTATAATCGCTTACTGGATCGCAGTTTAACCTCAGAAGTGAATCTGGATAACCGTTTACCTGAGCTACCCGCTGGCACATTAGACGAACTAACCCAAAACGCTCTCAAACAACGCCCAGAATTAACGGTATTAAATGCGCAAATTGACGCACTGCAACAACAAGCGGAAAGTGTCAACGCCAATCGCTTGCCACAAGTCAATGTCAACGGCGGCTATCAATATCAACAAAACCGCTATCAAGCCCACGAAGGATTATGGGTGGCAGGTATCAACATGGACTGGAAATTATTTGACGGCAACACAGGACACAAAACCGATGCCCTAAAAAGCCAAGCCATTGCCCTTAAAGAACAGCGCGATGATTTAACCAGTGTTATGGCATTAGAAGTCAGGCAAGCATGGTTAGAAATTGAAGAAACCAAAAAGCGTTTACAAACCGCTGAAAAAACCATCGCCCAAGCCGATGAAAATCTAAAAGTCGCCACCGACCGTTATCAACAAGGCTTAACCATTCACACCGAAGTATTAGCCGCTGAAAATTTACGCCTCACCAGCCACGATAATTTCAGCAATGCACAGTTTGATGTCGCATTAGCTCGCTTACATTTACGGCGAGCGGTTGGGGTTTTGTAAGTCATTATTTTTATATAATGTGGGAGGGGCTAAAGCTTCTCCCACATCAATACTTTTACAGTCTCAGTAGCGTAACCCACAGAATGATGCGACACTAAATTCATCATCTTCATTTTTACCATCAACATTATTCAAACCCAATGAACGAAATTCAGCAGTATATTGAAAAAATAAACCAACGTTATAAACTCGGCAATGCAACCGAACATACTTATCGCGGTGATTTACAAAATTTATTAGAAACGTTACTGCCGACTGTTTCAATTACCAATGAGCCACGACGTATAAAATGTGGCGCACCTGATTTTATTTTAACGCGCAATAGTTTTGATATAGGCTGGATAGAAGCTAAAAATATTGGTCAATCGCTTGATAGCAAAGAACATCAAGAGCAGTTTAACCGCTATCGTTCAGCCCTTCATAATCTAATTATTACTGATTATTTACGCTTTGATTTTTACGGTATTAGCGGCAAAGTTGTTAGTATTAACTTAGCCATTTTAGATAATAAAAATATTCACGCCTTGCCCGAAAATTTTGCAGAATTTACTAATTTAATTAAAGATTTTGCTAATTATACAGGGGAACATATTACCTCCGCTGCGCAACTGTCAAAAATAATGGCAGCTAAAGCGCGATTACTGGCGAATATTATTGAAAATGCGTTAAATAATGACGATGAACATGATGAGCATATTAGCTCAAAAGATAAAAAGGCAAATGAGGAATTAAAAGAGCAATTAAAGGCGTTTGAAACTATATTAATCCACGATATAACGCCGTCCCAATTTGCGGATATATATGCACAAACCATTGCTTATGGGATGTTTATTGCTTATTTACATGACAGCAAGCCACAAAATTTTTCACGAATAAAAGCGGCTGAAAATATTCCATTAACGAATCCATTTTTGCGTAAATTTTTTCAATATATTGCAGGATTTGATTTAGATATTCGTCTTGATTGGATAGTCGATACTTTAGCGGATATTTTTCGACACGTTGATGCTGAAAAAATCATGCAATCTTTTGATAGCCGTAGCCAACGGATTGACCCTGTTATTCATTTTTATGAAACTTTTTTAGCGGAATATGACCCAAAGCTGCGTAAAAGTCGCGGCGTTTGGTTTACGCCTGAACCTGTGGTTAATTTTATGGTGCGAGCGGTAGATGAACTTTTAAAAACAGAATTTAATCTTAAAGACGGTTTAGCCAATACCGAAAAAACAAATAATATTCACAAAGTCCAGATTCTTGACCCTGCGACTGGTACAGGTACGTTTCTAGCCGCGATTGTTAAATATATCTATCAGAATAAATTTAAAGCCATGCAAGGCGCGTGGAGTGTATACATTGAAGAGCATTTAATTCCGCGTTTAAATGGTTTTGAAATTTTAATGGCATCTTATGCAATGGCACATTTAAAGCTGGATTTATTACTCAAAGAAACCCATTATCAACCGATTAAAGAACAAGAACGTTTTAATATCTATTTAACCAATACCTTAGAAAAAGAACATCCTGATACGGGAAGTTTACATACCTTTGCACGCTGGTTATCGGATGAAGCTAATGAGGCGAATACAATTAAACGTGATACGCCTGTGATGGTGGTTATTGGCAATCCACCTTATGCTGTTAGCAGTAGTAATAAAAATAAATGGATAGACCAGCTTCTTGTTGATTATAAAAAAGAATTGAATGAAAAGAATATCCAGCCCTTATCCGATGATTATATTAAATTTATTCGTTACGGTTCGCATTTTATTGAAAAAAACGGCACGGGTATTTTAGCGTATATTTCCAATAATAGTTTTATTGATGGCTTAATTCATCGGCAAATGCGCAAGCATTTATTAGAAACCTTTGACAGTATTTATATTTTAGATTTACACGGTAGCAATAAAAAGAAAGAAACCGCACCGAATGGTAGCAAAGATGAAAATGTGTTTGATATTATGCAGGGAGTATCTATTAATATTTTTATCAAAAACAGGAGTCCAAAACAAGTTTTGGACGGCAAACATGAAGACCACATAAGAAGCCCAAAACTTGTTTTGGACTCCAATTTAGCAAGGCTTTATCATCAGGATTTATATGGCTTGCGTGAAGAGAAGTATCAAGCACTTTTGAATAGCAGTATTCAATCGATAGCATGGGATATAATCGATTGCCGCGCCCCTGAATATTTTTTTATTGCTAAGGATTTTAAGGTCAAAAAAGAATATGAAAAATTTATTAATATAAATGAATTATTTATTACTTCGGCAAGTGGTATAAAATTTAGAAAAGATAATTTATTAATAAAGCATAATTTTTCTGAGGAAGACGTGAAAATTATGGTTTCAAATATGCAAAGAACATCAACGCATAGTATTCTTAAAAAATATAAATTTAGCGAAACAGAAGATTGGAAAATAGAAGATAAAAGACAATATTTTACAACTTGTAATAATGATGATGTTCGAAAGGTTAATTATAGACCCTTTGATTATAGATTTACATTTTATCCACTTGATTCTATCTCTAAAATAATTCCTAGAGGGGATTCGAGAAAAGTTCTGATGCAACATTTTATTAAAGGAGATAATATAAGTTTGATTTCTTGTAGACAACAATCAACTTTTGATTTTCAGCACATTTTTATAAGTCGTTTAATTTCTGAAATGTGCTGTATATCCGCACAAACAAAAGAAACAGGTTATATTTTTCCTCTTTACCTTTACCCAGAAACAGCACATCAACAAAGCACAGAAGAAACCAGCCATCGCATACCCAATTTGAATAATACTCTAATTAAAAAAATCGCTAAAAAACTGGGTTTAACATTCACCGATGAAAAACAAACAACTTCTGGAATCCAAACTCATGAGTTTGGACTCCAACTCGGTCGTAACGATAATAATACCTTCGCACCCATTGATATACTCGATTATATCTATGCCGTACTGCATTCACCCAATTACCGAGAAACCTATAAAGAGTTTTTAAAAACCGATTTCCCGCGTGTGCCTTATCCTGATATTAATAATTTTTGGCAGTTGGTTGAGTTAGGCAGTGAATTAAGGCAATTACATTTATTAGAAAGTCCAGCACTTGACCAGCTTATTACCAGTTACCCAAAGAATGGGTTAAATTGTATTACCAATAAAATAAATAAAAATAGCTTTGAACTCAAAGATAACGAAAAACAATACGGGCAAATATGGATTAATCCCAGTCAGTATTTTGATAATGTACCATTAATTGCGTGGGAGTTTTATGTCGGTGGTTATCAACCCGTACAAAAATGGCTAAAAGACCGACAAGGACGGGTATTAAGTTTTGATGATATTTTACATTATCAAAAAATGATTAAAGCACTGACTGAAACCGCACGAATTATGCAAGAAATTGACATGATAATGGTGTAAAAATATTAATATGCAGGAGTACAAACCTAGGTTTGTATTCCAAGTATTTACTTTAGTCGAACCACATTCACACTTCGACAAGCTCAGTGCGAACGGTTTTCTAATCACAAAAAATACTTTTGCTATACCTTTGTGTTTAAACAGTTCGGCAAGAGCTGGGTAATATCGAGTAAAATACAATTATGTTAGTTTTAAAATCACAAGGAACACAACGCTATGGCGGATAAAAACTCAAAAAAAAATAATGCCCAGCAAAATGCCACTATCGCCCTCAATCGGCAAGCCAAGCATGAATATTTTATCGAACAACGCTTTGAAGCGGGATTGGTCTTGGAAGGCTGGGAAGTTAAAAGTTTACGCGAGGGACGCATACAGCTAAAAGAAAGTTATGTGGTGATAAAAAAAGGCGAAGCATGGTTATATCGAGCGCATATTTCCGCGTTATTATCGGCTTCTACCCATATCAACCCCGATGCTATTCGTAATAAAAAATTATTATTAAACCGTCACGAATTGAATAAGCTCATCGGTTCAGTGGAACGTAAAGGCTATACCATCGTGCCATTAGCGATGTATTGGAAAGGAGGACGAGCCAAATTAGAAATTGGTTTGGCTAAAGGTAAGCAATTACACGACAAACGCGCTGCCTCTAAAGATCAAGATTGGCAACGTGAAAAAGCGCGTATTATGAAAAAAGCCTGATTTGACGGAGTCTAAAAACTTTTTTAGACTCCATGCCTCAACCATCTAATACTCTTAGCTCCTATGTCACTGAACACATTCCTAGAAAAAATCCGCACTAACACGCCTGTCAGTTTTAATGAAACTATTGCCATTATCACTGAGTATTACCATTATCAGCCGACCGAATTTAGCAATGGTTTAAACGAACACGCTTTAGTAAATTCAGCAGGAACTAACGAAGGCTCTTGCAAGATTTTTGCGTTTGCTTTAATTCACCAGCTAAGTGAGCAACAAACGCTAAACCTATTTGGTGATTATTACCGCATTGATGTGTTAACTGATCCTAATGGTTTAGGGCATCAAAATATTAGAAATTTTATGGCTGATGGCTGGCAAGCTATTGGTTTTGAGGGTGTGGCGTTGACGCTTAAATAGCCACATAAAAAGCAGGGGGAGGTTTGCCATCCGTGGCTTTGTGATTTTGGCATTCACCGATTTTTAACTTTAATTGTCTGTTTGCTTTACTTAGGTAATGAGGCATTAATTGTCCAGACGAAATACATCTCCGTAAGTGGTCGCACTATCAAAATCATCCCAAACATACCGAGGTTGAGCAATAGGCTTAGTTGCCAATGGCGCGGTAACTAAATCAGCGACTCCTGTTGTTGCCCGAAAAGCTGTATTGAGAGTTCCTTCAATGACTCCACCAACCAAACCAAAAAAAATATTACTGCCTTGAGCATTAGTATTGTTAATGATGCTTTTGGGGATTTCCAGCCAAGAGGTGGTGACATTAGTGATGCCATTTTTGGCTTTATCACCTACTTTCTCGCCATAACTTCTTTGCTGTGCTTGCTGTTGGTATTGTTGCGGGGCTTGCTGTGCTGGCGGCGAGTAATACATTGAGTCGGCTGCCGCTGTCGATGTGTGAATGAGCGATAATCCCGCAAAAAGACCAGTAACAAAAAAACGATGTAAGGTATTCATAATAAATCCCCTTGTTGGGTGTTAATAATTCTCTCAGTATAGCAGAGCTATGATTTTTATTTTCGTAGTGCTTTGGCAAACGCATTGCCCATTGTGCCTTGCTGAGCTGGGATAGCTTTAGTTTTGTTAACGGTTTGTTGCGCTGGGCGTGTGGGCTTAATGTCACTGGCATCGACCGCAGTTTTCATCGATAGGGCAATGCGTTTGCGCTCAATATCCACTTCTAATACAGTCACTTTTACCAGTTCGCCTGTTTTCACTGCATCTCTGGGGTCTTTAATAAAATTATCAGACAAATGTGAGATATGCACTAAACCGTCTTGATGGACACCAATATCAACAAACGCACCAAAGTTTGCCACATTAGTTACTACGCCTGCTAATTTCATGCCGACTTTAAGATCGCTCATTTTTTCAATTCCTGCTTGAAATTCGACACTTTTAAATTCAGGTCGTGGATCACGACCTGGTTTTTCCAATTCTTGCAATATATCTGTGACCGTGGGCAAACCAAATCGTTCATTGGTAAACTGAATTGGATTGAGTGTGCGTAAAAATTGGCTTTGTCCGATTAAATCCCGAATTGATTTGTGGGTGCTGGCAATAATGGCTTCTACCACAGGATAAGCTTCTGGATGTACTGCGGAAGCATCGAGTGGATTATCGCCATTCATTACCCGCAAAAACCCAGCCGCTTGTTCGTAAGCTTTATCGCCTAAACGCGGTACTTTTTTCAATTGTTTACGATTTTTAAACGCGCCGTGTTCATTACGAAAGGCGACAATATTTTCACTAATACTATTGGTTAAGCCTGATACTTGTTTTAATAAGGCTACGGAGGCAGTATTGACATCGACACCGACCGCGTTGACACAATCTTCTACTACTGCGTCCAATCCTCGCGCTAACTGCACTTGATTGACATCGTGTTGATATTGCCCAACGCCTATCGATTTAGGTTCTATTTTAACCAATTCGGCTAATGGGTCTTGCAAGCGTCTGGCAATAGAAACCGCGCCACGCAACGATACATCTAATTCTGGAAATTCTTTTGCCGCTAGTTCAGAGGCAGAATAAACTGATGCACCCGCTTCTGACACGGTGATTTTGCTGAATTTTAATTCACTGTGCCGTTTCATCACATCGGCAACCAGCGTATCAGTTTCGCGTGAACCTGTGCCATTGCCAATACTGACCAGTTGCACTTGATGTTGTTGAATCAATTTTGCCAAAGTCGAAATCGATTCATCCCATTGTTGACGCGGTGGATGTGGGTAAATAGTAGTAGTCGCCAATAATTTTCCGGTGGGATCAACAATAGCCACTTTAACGCCAGTACGAATACCAGGGTCTAAGCCCATCGTGGTTTTTGCCCCCGCTGGCGCGGCTAACAATAAATCTTTTAAATTATTGGCAAATACTTTTATCGCCTCTTGTTCTGCTGCTTCGCGTAGTTTGAGTTTTAAATCAATATCAATGCGCGAAAACAATTTAACTTTCCATGCCAAGCGTGCAGTATCAGCCAGCCACGCATCGGCGGGTTTTGTGGTGTCGGTGATTTGCAAACGCTGGGCAACTCTTTGGGTGCAGAAGTCGTGTTCTGGTTGCTCATCAGCGGCGGGTTTTAGAGTGAAATGCAGTAAATCTTCATTGCGTGCGCGTAATAAAGCCAAAGCACGGTGCGAAGGGATTTTGTTGATTGCTTCGGCATAATCAAAATAATCTTTAAATTTTGCCGCTTCGTTTTCCTTACCTGCAACCACCGTGGCATGAATCAAGCCCTTTTGCCAAACACGCTCACGCAATTCACTGAGCAACTCGGCATTTTCAGATAATTGTTCCATGATAATTTGCCGCGCACCGTCCAAGGCACTGGCAACATCAGCCACGCCTTTGTCGGCACTGATAAATTGTGTGGCTAATTCTGTCGGTATGAGTTGACGATTCGCCAATAGAGCATCGGCTAAGGGTTGCAAACCCGCTTCGCGGGCAATCTGCGCTTTAGTGCGCCGCTTAGGTTTATAGGGTAGATATAAATCTTCTAACAAGGTTTTGGTGTCCGCCTCATTAATGGCTTGCTCTAACTCAGGGCTGAGTTTACCTTGAGTGCTGATACTGTTCAGAATAGTGTTGCGCCGATCATTGAGTTCACGCAAATAAATCAAACGTTCTGCCAATAAGCGCAGTTGGGTATCGTCTAAATTCCCCGTCGCTTCTTTACGATAACGAGCAATAAACGGCACGGTTGAGCCTTCATCTAACAGCGCGACAGCAGCACTGACTTGTTGAGGTCTAACCGATAATTCTGTCGCAATACGCGCAATAACATCCATAGTTTTATTTTTGAGTAATTAAAAATTAAAGACTATTGTAGCAGGTGTGTTTACTGCTTTTTGTACATCACAAAAGGATTTTGAAATCCTTACTGCAATTTTAGAAAATATGATCCGAATTGTAATGATAAAACTAACCCTTGCTTGTGTATTTAATGTTTTGCCAGACAGCTTCTTAAGTTCAAAGTACATTAATTGTGTTGTACAGTTATACTATCGCGGATAGTGGATTAAATCTTTTTAGGTATAACAGCTAGTCTTTTAAAGGACTGTCTGTCATTAATATCTTTAACCTATTACCTCTATCGCTTATATCGGTTAGTATTTGCTAGCTAGTGAATAACCGTTTTAACTATTTTTGGAGAACAGTATTTTGGAAAACTTTACCCCTTTTTCGGCATTGGCAGGTGGGGCATTAATTGGTATCAGTGCCACCTTGCTTTTATTATTTAATGGGCGTATTGCTGGTATCAGCGGCATTTTAAATGGGTTGTTTTTTGCGGTGAAAAATGATCGTCTTTGGCGGCTGTTATTTCTGCTTGGTTTGTTTTTAGGTGCGTTGTTGTTTGCTATCGTAGCACCTGATTTTAATACGCCACGGCAACATTATCCGTTACCATTACTGGCTATCGGTGGTTTTTTGGTGGGTTTTGGTGCGAAACTGGCAAACGGCTGTATCAGTGGGCATGGGGTTTGTGGCTTGGCTAATTTGTCTATCCGTTCTTTAGTGGCTACCTGCACATTTATGGGAGCGGGGATGCTAACAGTTTACCTTGTGCGTCATGTATTGGGGATTGCAGCATGAAAACTAATCTTATCGCGTTGTTATCGGGCATTATTTTTGGCATGGGCCTAGCGTGGTCACGAATGATTAATCCTAATAAAGTGCTGGATTTTTTGGATGTCACGGGGCATTTTGATCCTAGTTTGATATTTGTGATGGTCGGCGCATTGTCGGTGGCATTGATTTCATTTAAATGGACGCGTACCTTACCTACACCGCTATTTAGCGACAAGTTTCAGTTGTCTAAAAATACCGTTATCGATAAGCCGCTGGTGATAGGTGCAGCTATTTTTGGCATTGGTTGGGGCATGACAGGCTATTGCCCAGGTCCTGCGGTGGCTGGGTTAAGTTTATTTTCTGTGGAATCTGTTGTGATGGTGTTCGCCATTTGTGCAGGGTTTTTTGCGTATAATCTATTGTTTGAAAAACATAAATAAAATCAGCTCATGAGTATTCTATTATTTTCCCTACGCGGTGTTCCCGATGATGAAGCATACGAAGTACGCGAATTGCTGACCGAACAGAATATCGATTTTTATGAAACGCCCGCAGGAAATTGGGGAGTATCTATGCCTGCATTGTGGCTTCAAGATGACACAGAGCTGGTAAATGCTCAGTCTTTATTGAACAGCTATCAACAACAACGTTTTATTACGCAACGTGAACTTTATTTGCAAACTAAACAAACGGGGCAACATAAAACCGTATGGAAAGTATTGATAGAAAAACCGTTGCTGAGTAGTGTATATTTTCTAGCAATGGGGCTGGTAATTTATGCCTCAATTCGCTTGTTATTTGAATTCGGTCTATGACGCATAGCAATGAAAATATTTTTTTAACTACAAAAATCCTGTATGTTGAGCTACCCTTAATGAGGCAATATCGTATATACGCAGGCGTTGATTGACATGAATGTTGTTTTAGCTGCCAAACGATCAAACAGAGGAATATAGAATATGAAAAAAGATAAGTTGTTTATAGTGTTACTATTGGTCAGTATAGGCTGTGCTACCAATATTAGTGTGACTATTGCTGCAAGCACACAGGCAGAAAATAAAAATGCTGCGAGCAGTCATAAAAAAAATAAACCTGCACGAAATACAGGGCATCAACGCCAAATGTCTGAAAAAGATATTACCGAATGTACCCAATTAATAGATAAAGTAGCGCGAACAGATAAATTACTGCAAAGTGAAATGATTGCTCCAGCTACTAGCTCCCAGCCAAAAAAACCAGCTACAACACAGATATTTGCTTCAGATAACCCCGCTGCTATCGCCCATTTAACAGGTGCTGGGGTGAATTTAGCGACATCGCCAGCTCCAGCAAATAGCGCACCACCCAATCGTAATCTTGCTACCTCAACAACACCTGTGCCATTAAAACAGGTTGCTAAGTCAACTATACCCGCAGGTACACAAATATTTGCTTCGGATGATCCCCAAAAAATTGCCCATTTAACGGGTAAAATAACGACTCCTCTGACTGGTTCAGCACCTCAAGTCGTTGCAAAAAAACCAGTAGTACACCCACGCATAGAATTGTTTGCACCGAATACTCCTGATTTAGATACGTTAGAAGGTAAATCGGCTAATCTGGCAGGTCTCCAAAAAACTGCCCCTGTTGATACCTTAAGTAAAACTAAAGCCAAAGTAAAACCAAAAAAAGCAAAAAAGACTGCACATAAATCAGACAAACCAGCTCCTGCGGCTGACGCTAACAAGAAAACAGAAGAGTCTGTGCCTAAGTCAGAAAAACCAGCTCCTGCGGCTGATGCTAACAAGAAAACAGAAGAATCTGCGCCTAAGTCAGATAAACCAGCCCCTGCGGTTGACGCTAATAAGAAAACAGAAGAATCTGCGCCTAAGTCAGACAAACCAGCCCCTGCGGTTGACGCTAACAAGAAAACAGAAGAGTCTGCGCCTAAGTCAGACAAACCAGCTCCTGCGGCTGACGCTAACAAAAAACCAGACCCCGCTGCTGTGTCTAGTGAAAAACCAAAAAATAGTATTTAATTGAACGCGTTGTCATCGGATTAGGCTAGCTCACAGCCTAATTCGATAGTTGACCGCCATCCGCCTCTTTGCCGTTTGCTTACTGCAATGGCTTACATCATCTCCGATTTTGTGACTATAAAATGCAAGCCTACCCAGCTCTATTCCTATTCTATGTTTCGCTGATTGCTTTATTGCCTAGTACGGCATCGGCAACACAACTTAATAATCCTTATACAGAAGACGAGGGCAATCGCTCGGTTTTATACGAATCCTTTACTGAACGCCCCAAGCATTTAGACCCAGCGGTGGCTTATAGCTCAAACGAATATGCAATTATTGGACAGATTTATGAACCGCCTTTTCAATACCATTATTTGAAACGACCGTACCAACTGATTCCAGCAACCGCGAGTAAAATGCCAGAGATTCATTATTTGAATGCTAATGGCGAGCCACTCGCACAGGGAGCAAAAGACAGCGACATTATTTTTACCGATTACATCATCGACATAAAACCAAATACTCACTATCAGCCCCATCCAGCGTTAGCGAAAAATTCCGCTGGAGATTATCTTTACCATCAGTTAAGTGCTGAAAAAATTGACGCTTTGCATAGTTTGGCTGATTTTAAAAATACCGATTCACGCGAACTCATCGCCGATGATTATATCTATCAAATTAAACGATTAGCCTATCCTAAGTTGCAATCACCTATCGCCGAAGTGATGAAAAACTATATCGTCGGTTTTGATGAATTCGCTAAGCAAACAGCCGATGTGCCAATAACAGCACTCAAAAATCAGCCGCTTACAGGTGTGGAAGTATTAAACCGTTATTCATATCGCATACGCATTAAAGGGAAATACCCGCAATTTTTATTCTGGCTGGCGATGCCATTTTTCTCGCCTATGCCGTGGGAAGCGGATGCGTTTTATAGTCAAGCGGGGTTAGCCGACAAAAATATCACCTTAGATTGGTTTCCTATCGGCACGGGCGCGTATTTTTTAGCGGAAAACAATCCTAATCGGCGCATGATTTTGTTAAAAAATCCGTTGTTTCACAGTGAAACTTATCCCAGTGAAGGGGAAGCGGACGATCTTGCCAAAGGTTTATTACAAGATGCAGGAAAACCTTTACCCTTTATCGACAAAGTGGTTTTTATGCTGGAAAAAGAAACCATTCCTTATTGGAGTAAGTTTCTACAAGGTTATTATGATCTATCAGGAATTGCCTCTGACAGTTTCGACCAAGCCATTCAATTTACAGGTAGTGGTGGCGCACGCTTAACCGAAGCTATGCAGGAAAAAGGCATTCAATTACAAACCGCTGTCACCACCTCTAATTATTATCTTGGCTTTAATATGCTTGATGCAACCGTAGGCGGTAGCAGTGAAAGTGCCAGAAAATTACGTCAGGCTATCGCTATTGCCGTTGATTTTGAAGAGTATATTGCCATTTTTATGAATGGACGTGGTGTTACGGCACAAGGCGTATTGCCTCCAGCAATTTATGGTTTTGCCGAAGGACAAGCGGGGATTAATCCTTATGTTTACCATTGGAAAGACGGTAAAGTACAACGTAAAGCTATTAGCGATGCAAAACAGCTACTGACTGAAGCAGGTTATCAAGGCGGGATAGATCCAAAAACTAAAGAGTCGTTAATTTTATATTTTGATACGACGGCGGTTAGCGTTGATGATCGTCCACGGATGAATTGGTATCGTAAACAATTTGAAAAACTAGGTATAAAGTTGGTGGTTCGTGCTACTGATTACAATCGGTTTCAAGAAAAACTACGCATAGGCAATGCGCAATTGTTCTTTTTAGGCTGGAATGTCGATTATCCAGATCCTGAGAATTTTTTGTTTTTACTCTATGGCCCGCATTCAAAAGTGAAATACGGTGGAGAAAACTCCAGTAATTATCAAAATCCTGAGTTTGACCGCTTATTTGAACAAATGCGTAATATGGATAATGGTGAACAACGTTACCAATTAATTCAGCAATTACAAGAAATTGTCCGTCATGATGCACCGTGGTTATTGGGTTTTCATCCAAAAAACTTCGCGCTATATCATGGCTGGTATAAAAATTTAAAACCCAATTTAATGGCAAATAATCAGCTCAAATATACGCACATTGATACAGCTAGCAGAGCCGAAAAAAGACAGCAATGGAATCAACCGCTATTTTGGCCATTGTTAGTAGGGCTGGGGGTATTTGTGTTACTGCTTATCCCTGCGATTAAGGCATATTACCGCAGAACGCATAAAACGGATTTGTAGCTATGTGGAGTACAAACCTTGGTTTGTACTCCGCATTTTGATTAAGTACGTTTCAGTTTTTTGCTTGAGCGTACAGTTTTGTCAGGGGCTTTGGCAACAACGATAAGACTCGCTTTGCGATAGTTTTGCGATTTGTTGCTGGGTAACAGGGCAACTAAGTTAATAGCTTTTTTGTCTGTTGATTTTTTACTGGAAACAGATGCAGTTTTTAAAGAAGCTGTTTTATTATTGTCAGTGGTTTTTTTACCACTAGTTAAGAGTACATTTTTCGCGGCGGCAACTTGAACACCTTTAGCTGTGCTTTTAGAGGCTTTGGCTACCCACTGAATTGGATCTGCTTTTTTGTTGCTTGAGGGCATTTTTAAAACTTCGCCTGAGCGTACTGATTTTCCAGTTGATGGATTAGCTTTAAGCAACGCTTGCACTGTAGTATGGTTTTTAGCAGCAATAAAAGTCAGGCTTTCGCCAGATTTAACTTTGTATCTGCTGGGAATTGCTTGCGCCTCTTTTGCTTGTGCTACTCTTATTTCTCTTTGTTCAGCTTGCGCTAACTTCTGCTCTTCACGGCGTACGCGATCTTCTTGTTCTCTAGCCATTTGAGTTTGATCAACACGATCTTCAAAGGGTAGTTGAGCTAAATTGGTTTTAAATGCTGCCACTTTTTCAACGGGTATTAATAAACGATGTGGACCGTCAGGTGAGGTGCTAGCACGATTAAAGCCTGGATTTAATTTCATAAATTTATCCAGTGGCATATTCGCTAATTGTGCTGCTTTTAGTAAATCCAGCGGCGAATCAATAGCAACAACTTCGAGATACGGTTTGTTCGGAATATTGTTCAAGCGAATACCATACTCGTCCGCATTGGCAATCAATTTAGCAATCGCTAATAGCCGTGGAACGTAGTCTGCTGTTTCTTTGGGTACATCCAATGACCAATAATCAGTAGGCAAACTCAGGTTTTCATTTTTTTCCATTGCCTTCCAAACGTTGCCTTTACCCCAGTTATAAGAGGCTAAGGCAAGATTCCAATCGCCGTTAAAGGTTTCACCTAAATCTTTAAGAAAGGCAGTGGCAGCTTGTGTTGAGTCGAGAATATCACGGCGACCGTCATACCAAGAGTTTTGTTCAAGTCCGTACAGTTTGCCAGTGTCGGGAATAAACTGCCAAAGTCCTGATGCATCAGCTTTTGAATAGGCATCGGGTATAAAGGCACTTTCAACCACTGGTAGTAAAGCCAATTCACCTGGAATATTATTTGCCTCAATTTCATCGAGAATAAGATGTAAATAAGGTTCGGCGCGTTGTTGGATTCTGGCAATATAAGCAGGGTGATATAAATACCAGTTTAACTGACGATCTACCCGTTCATTGTTGATGTCGGGT
>CAIUVX010000037.1 GCA_903902705.1 uncultured Methylococcales bacterium | reverse complement strand
TATCCATTTTATACCCAAAAATACCCCATTCTGAATCGTTGTTTTTTTTACTTTTTCAAGTGAGAATGACAGTATGAGGGCAAGGTATTTCCACTCGCCTCTAACAGCTTGCGCTGTTCCTAATTATTTTTTTAAATACAAGCAGTAATTGCTGATTTGTATTTTTTAATGCCGAGGTAGTCATGAAACGTAAACATACACTCAACGACCTTGAATCGGTCGATTATATTAGTCTCAATAAAAAAACAGCTATTCATGAAGCAGGACACGCTGCGGCAGTTTTTTTGGGCAATAAACAAAGACAGCTCCCACCCATTTTTTTTCAGATTATGGTTAAAGATTGTTCATACAATCATGATGACTGCATAGCCAAAATAGAAGGTGGACGTTTGATTCATACCTTGCCCGCGTCTCTTGAACAAGCCAATGGTCATTGTTCTGCTATACACAAACACCTCTATCAACAAGCTTTTGAAGCAGATATTATCAATTTATTGGCAGGGTCGTTGGCGGAAGCCCAGTATGTTGCCCGTCGGGATAATGAACTGATTAGCCCACTTTTACTGCCGCTGAGTGCGCTACACAATTATGGCGGCACAGACGATTTGGACGCTGTCAATGACTATCTTCAGTGCTTTATTGCCGATAAACAGCAACAGGAAAAGAAACTTGCTGAACTGTTTTTGCTCGCCTTTGATTTTATCAGTGATTATTCGCATTGGTACGCAATCAACGCTCTAGCCGATCATATTCTAAAAAACAGCAACAGAATCATTGACTATTCAGAAGTGGTGACAGTGCTGGATAAACATTTTTCGGTGGCGAAAACACACACTCTGTATTAATGGGTTAGCTTTTGGTATGCGTATACCTATCCAAAATATTTATCCAATTTACTGTATAGACTAGGTATCGTTTGTAAAAATTCAATCGAGTAGTGCATTAACGCGTTATTTTTGTTATGTTACAACTCCTGCCACAAGGATATTTTACAGATCATTATGGAATTAAAATGAGCCAGTCTGATAACTCTTTGAAATTAGTGCTAGTCATTGATGATGATCAGACTGCCCATTTATGGGCTAAACGCTATTTGTCAGCGGCTGGATTTGCAATGGTTTCTGCGTTAAATGGTCATGAAGGTATCGAGGCTTTTAAAAAACACACGCCTGATATTGTACTGGTAGATATTGATATGCCTGTAATGAATGGTTTTGTGACTTGTGCCGCAATACGCGCATTACCAACGGGTAAAAACACCCCATTGCTAATGATCACAGGGACTGAAGATGCCGAAAGAGTCGCCTCATCTTATTTAGCAGGCGCGACTGATTTTGTAGTAAAACCTATCAACTGGAAAGTATTAATCCACCGTTTACATTACATGATTAAAGCCAGTAGCTTGTTACAGCAACTGGAAAAAAGTGAAATGCGCCTCTCAAAAGCGCAACAAATGGCTAAGTTAGGACATTGGGAGTGGTATTTTTTTGAGAATAACAAAATATATTTGTCTGATGAAGTGTTCGCCATCTTTCATGTCAATAAAGAAAGCTTTATTCCTAGTCTAGTTAACTTGAAGGCGATAATTCACGAAGCGGATAGGGAATATGTGCAAATGAGTTTTGAGATTGTCATCCAAAATAAAATGCCTTTGATGATCGAATATCGGATTATCACTCAAACGGGTCAGCAATATTTTGTCGGGCAGCAGATTGACACCATCCAAACCAGCAATCATGAATTACTCGGTTTAACGGGAACGATTCAAGATATAACCGAACGCAAAGACAACGAAAATAAAATTAAGCATTTGGCGTATTACGATGACATAACTGGTTTACCCAATCGTACGTTTTTTTTAGAACTGTTATCTAACTCAATCAAACTAGCAAAACGTAATGAGCGGAATTTTGCGGTATTGTTTCTGGATTTGGATAATTTTAAAGGAGTCAACGATTCGTATGGTCATCATATTGGTGATCGGTTACTGAAAGAAGTTTCCAATCGATTAACAGCAGGATTACGCAGTTCTGATATTGCGTCGAGATATGTAAATACTCAGAGTCTCGGTACAGATATAGCGCGATTAGGTGGTGATGAATTTATTATTCTGCTCAGTGAACTGACTTATCCAGAAGATGCAGCTTATGCCGCAGATCATATCCAACAATGGATTCGCGACCCTATTTTAATAGATACTCAGCAAGTTTATATTGGTTCCAGTGTGGGTATTGCTATTTATCCACAGGACGGAGAAGACACTGAAACTTTGTTGAAAAATGCTGATATTGCCATGTATCACGCTAAAAAAATAGGTAAAGGGCATTATCAGTTTTTTCATGATTCCATGAATGTGAAAGCGCAAAAACGCCGAAAAATGGAAAACTTCATGTATCAGGCAGTAGAAAATAATGAGCTACGCCTATACTATCAACCCATTGTTAGTGCAAAATCACGTCAATTAATTGGTGCAGAAGCTCTGATGCGCTGGCAAAGTCCGCAATTAGGTTTTTTACCGCCTGATGATTTTATTTCTCTTGCCGAAGATAATGGCTTAATCATCAAGTTTGGTGAATGGGCTATTCGTGAAGTGTGTCGGCAACACAAACAGTGGCAACAACAAGGCATGGGACATTTAACCATTGCAGTTAATTTAAGTGGTTTGCAGTTTAATCAACCGAATTTTATACCAATGGTGGAAGCTATTCTGGCTGAATATGAGATTACTCATCCCGATTTTTTGATATTCGAGCTGACTGAAAGCGTCATTATGGCGGATACCGAAAGAATGTTTAATAAACTGTGGCAACTTAAAAGCATCGGTATCAAATTGTCAGTGGATGATTTTGGTACGGGTTATTCATCGTTAAGTTATTTGAAAAGTTTTCCGCTCGACTCCTTAAAAATAGATCGTTCGTTTATCAAAGATTTGCCACATAACGGAGATGATGTCGCCATCGTTCAAACTATTTTGGCATTAGCTGGCACGCTGAATTTAAGCACAGTGGCTGAAGGGGTAGAAACCAGCGTGCAAAGAGACTTTCTGGAAAACAGCACTTGTAATTCGATACAAGGCTATCTTTTTTCCAAACCTATACCCATAATCGAATTTAATCAATATTGGAAATTAAGTTTAATTCAAGATATTTAGTTGAGTAATTTCCGTTTCAATATGTAACTATGAAAAACCTTTTTCACGATGCCTCCATACGCATCAAACTAATATTAATTATTGGAGTTGCGGTATTACTGGCATTAGTGGTGGTTGCCTCATCAATTACCGCCTATGAATATCTAGCGCGGCGGCAACAAACTGAACAAGCATTGTCGGCAGTGGTTAATATCGTTGCGTGGAATAGTTCGGCGGCATTAGCGTTTATGGACACCGCTGTCGCACAAAAAAACCTGAAAATGCTAGAAACCCAGCCCAGTATCGTGGCAGCATTTTTATACAGTCCTAGCGGTGATATATTTGCAGAATATACCACTTCATACAAAGTCGATGATGAATTTAACCACAGGAAAATGATTCAATGGGTAAAGGATGATTCCCCTGTTGCCATTGAAAAAGCAAGCCATATTTCCACGCTTGACAGCCTAAATCAAGGCATCAAAAAAGCACTCGGTTTGTCGTCTGTACACCTCCTACAATCAGGCTATTCTGAATTAACACTGTATGATCGATATGGTCAAATGCACTTACTCAAACCTATCTTTATTGATGATGAATTGATGGGGGTGTTACACCTAGTTGATAATCAACGTAATTTGAATACTTTTTTTGCCAGTTTTTATTCCATTATGGCGGCTATTTTATTATTTACCCTGTTAGCAACCATGTTGGTTTCAACCCGTTTAGAGCGGATTTTTTCCATGCCGTTGTTCAATTTAATGCAGGCAATGAAAGCGGTCGCTATCGAGAAAAACTTTACTGGTCGAGTCATCAAAACCAGCAATGATGAATTCGGTCAATTGGTGGATGTTTACAATGATATGCTCAGCGAAATTCATCAACGAGATGAACAACTCGACAAACAACGCGAAGGTTTAGAAATTCAAGTTGAAGAGCGAACCGCACAATTGACCGAGATAAACAGCGTATTAAAACAAGCAGTAACTGATGCGTTGACGGCTAAAGAAGAAGCGGAAGCGGCTAATCGTGCCAAATCGCAGTTTTTGGCTAATATGAGTCATGAAATTAGAACACCCATGAATGCCGTATTGGGCATGACTGATTTTTTATATGAAAGTGACTTAAACAGCGAACAACGCCATTCTATCGAAATTGTCCAACAATCATCACGGTTATTGCTGAGTGTTATTAATGATATTCTGGATTTTTCCAAAATTGAATCGGGTAAACTGGAGTTGGATACCCATCCATTTAACAGTTACTTACTTATCAATGACAGCTTTGCTTTATTGGAAACCTTGGCAAAAGTTAAAGGCTTGGTTTATCGTTTGGAAGTCGGTGACATACCCACCATGCTGATGGGGGATTCCGTCAAACTGAGCCAGATATTAATGAATATGCTCAGTAATGCCGTTAAATTTACCGTGCAGGGTGAAGTCGTCTTAAAGGTTAGTAGTCAAGAGTTAGCAAACAACAAAGTCAAACTAACTTTTGAGGTTACTGACACGGGTATTGGAATTGATGCAGAAAAACAACTGCTGATTTTTGATGCTTTCTCTCAAGCAGATAATTCCATGACGCGTGCTTTTGGCGGTACAGGGCTAGGATTAGCGATTGCCAGACAATTAACGCACTTAATGGGTGGCGAAATTGGCGTGAGTAGCCAATTAGGTCAGGGGGCAAAATTTTGGTTCTGGGTTGATTTGGAAAAATCAGTAGCAACCCTAGTAAAAACTAAGACCTATACAGACTGTCAGTTTAATGCGACTATTTTGGTTGCCGAAGACTATCTTGCCAATCAAATTTTGGTCACACGGTTTCTGGAAAACGTTGGTTGTCGCGTTAAAATGGTCAACAATGGTGCAGAAGCCATTGACGCATTAAAGCAACAAGACTATGACTTGATTTTTATGGATTGTCAGATGCCTGTAATGGATGGTTATCAGGCAGCTAGCGAAATTCGTCGGCTTGAAAATGAAGCCAAAGACTCCATGCGTGTTCCCATTATTGCCCTAACCGCTCACGCTTTAGCAGGTGATAAAGCAAAATGTTTGAATGCTGGCATGGATGAGTGGGTAACAAAACCGTTTACTCGCAAAGAATTGAATGAAGTATTGCAAAAATGGCTGCCTGAGCAACTCATTATTGCCGACATAACTGAGTCAAATAAAGTTGAAGTCTTAGAAAATCCCCACGCTATTGACACTTACTTTCTCCAGCAAAATTTTGATTTTTCTAATCCAGATGATTTGGAATTTCTTGCCTCATTACAACAAGCCTTTCAAGAAAGCGCGGATTCAACACTCAGCGCGTTACAACACAGCATTGAAAGTCGTGATGCTGAGAAAATTCGCCAACTGGCGCATGGTTTAAAATCTATTAGCGGCAATGTCGGTGCCATGCAGCTTTCCGCCTTATGCAAAACCATGGAGCAGGCAGGAAAAACCCAGCAATTGAAACCTGTCAGAAAGTTGTTGAGTAGCATGAAGACTGAATACGCGAAAGCTCTTAGTGAATTGAAGCAGATTTTGTCTCATCGCTAAGACGGCGTACAAACTTAGATTTGTACGCCTAAATATGTTCATGCTACACGTCTTCCGTCTCTACTGAGCTCAACAACCCCAAATGTTTAACATCAATTTCAATGACTAATTCACTGTCACCAAACTCATCGATTTTTTCGGATAAAATTTGCGCGTAAGCGGATAATTTTGCGCGAATGTCGCCTTGATTGGCTTTTAAGTGACAGTGTTTTTTAACCTTAGAGCTAGCAAATAGTTCCGTCAATACCGAATAAAGTAATTCAATACCCAGTCCTTTTTCCGCAGATAACCAAACCCGAATAGCATTACCTTCATCGTCTCTATCAATATGCGGTTGAACATCGTCCAACAAATCAATCTTATTAAAAATTTCTAAGCGTCTAATTTTATCCGCACCGATTTCTTCCAGTACTATATGAACTTGGCGCATAATTTCATCACGGTCTTCGCTGTGAGCATCAACAACGTGTAGCAATAACTCCGCTTCACTGGCTTCTTGAAGCGTTGATTTGAATGCGGCGACTAATTCATGGGGTAAATGGCGAATAAAACCCACAGTATCGGCTAACACTACTTGACTATTATTCGGCAATGAACAACTGCGTAATGTCGGGTCTAAAGTGGCAAATAACTGATCGGCGACATAAATATCCGCGCCTGTTAGTGTGTTAAACAAGGTCGATTTACCCGCGTTGGTATAACCGACTAAAGAAACGGTAGGTACGTCAGCTTTTTTGCGCTGGCTACGTCCTTGATGGCGTTGTTTATCGACTTTATCCAAGCGTTGTTGAATTTGTTTGATACGCCCAGCTAATAAACGGCGGTCAGTTTCTAACTGGGTTTCTCCAGGTCCGCGCAAACCAATACCACCTTTTTGGCGTTCTAAATGCGTCCAGCCGCGTACTAATCGGGTGGATAAATGTTTGAGTTGGGCTAATTCAACTTGTAATTTACCTTCAAACGATTGAGCGCGTTGGGCAAAAATATCCAGAATTAAGCCGTTTCTATCGACTACGCGTACCTCCAAAAATTTTTCCAGATTTCTTTCTTGGCTAGGTGATAAAGGATGATTAAACAACACCACATCGGCTTCTTGAGCTTCGACGATGGCTTTAAGCTCTTCTACCTTACCTTTGCCGATAAAAAACTTAGGATCAGGTTTTTGGCGGCTAGCGGTGACGACTTCAACAGGATTTGTCCCTGCTGATTTTGCTAACTCTTTTAATTCTGCAAGGTCTTCTTTTTGATATAAACAGTTTAGGTGAACGAGAATCGCTCGTTCACCTGAATCGGGGCGATCAAACACGCGACACTCCATTGAGGCTCTGATATAAGAGCGTTAATATACTCTTAATAGGTTTTAAGGATACCACTAAAAAGCGACACGAAAAATGCTCGTAAGCTCTGATACCAAAGCTGGCAAAGATAGGGTATTTTTGTGACGAAGGAGCGAGCAGTTTATTCGCTGCTGGGTTGCTGTTCATCATCATGCGTAAGTTTAACCATTTTGCTAGGCACTATGGTTGATATGGCGTGCTTATAAACCATTTGACTCACAGTATTTTTTAGCATGATTACATACTGATCAAACGAATCGACTTTCCCTTGTAATTTTATGCCGTTGACAAGAAAAATTGATACAGGGGTATGTTCTTTTCTGAGGGCATTTAAGAATGTGTCTTGTAAATTTTGACCTTTTGACATCCGATTTCTCCTTATAGTTAGTTTTATGTGCTTAAGATAACTGCAATTACCAGCCAATACAAATTATTATCTTAGCGGCATTCGAGTTTTGAATAACGACTATGGTTACTTAGACTATAAAAATCAATAGGAAGGCGATTTTTTTGTATTTTTAGTGGTTATGCGTTGAGGAATTAATTGCTATTTTTATGCTTATTTCACTATATATTGTGCTAAAATATAAAAATATATCTATATATAGACAATTAGTTGGTAATTAGCAAGTAACGCTAAGCTGCTGATTTATGGTTTATTTTCACCGCCTTCACTCAAAAAAACTGCTTAGGAAGACTCATCAATGACTGCACAACTTCACGTCATCGCCAATACTGTAACCGAAATCCCCTTTCAAGATGCCTCAATGGATATATGGGACACCAAATATCGCTTAAAAACCAAGGACGGCGTGGCACTCGACGGTTCAATTGATGAAACCTACCAGCGTGTTGCCAAAGCCCTCGCCGAAGTGGAAAAAACCGAAGCTAAACAAAAACAGTATTACAAAGAATTTTTGTGGGCATTGCGGCAAGGCGTGATTCCCGCAGGACGTATTATCTCCAATGCGGGTGCATTAGCACATAAGCCCGCGACCTCAACGATCAACTGTACGGTCTCAGGAACTATTGAAGACTCGATGGATGATATTCTGCATAAAGTTCATGAAGCGGGGCTTACATTAAAAGCTGGCTGCGGAATCGGTTATGAATTTTCTACCCTAAGACCCAAAGATGCTTATGTTTCAGGCGCAGGTGCATACACTTCAGGTCCCCTGTCATTCATGGATATATATGACAAAATGTGTTTCACCGTCTCCTCAGCAGGTGGCAGACGTGGTGCGCAAATGGCAACGTTTGATATTGCCCATCCCGATGTTGTCGAATTTATTCGCGCCAAGCGTGAAGATGGTCGTTTACGCCAATTCAACTTATCGCTGTTAATTACCGCTGAATTTATGCAGGCAGTTAAAAACGATGCACCGTGGGCGTTGTCGTTTCCTGTCACCCAAAAAGAAGTTAAAATCGATAAATTAGATTTGCTCGATACCACCCTGATAGTCTGGCGTGATTTACCCAGCACCGAAAATTATGTTCTCAATAACGCAGGTTTAGTCGCGTGTAAAATCACCAAAACCATTCCCGCCCGTCGCCTCTGGGACATCATCATGAGTTCCACTTATGACTACGCCGAACCAGGTTTTATTCTTATCGACAAAGTCAATGAGATGAACAACAACTGGTTTTGTGAAAAAATTCGTGCCACTAATCCGTGCGGAGAGCAGCCGCTCCCACCTTACGGTTCGTGCCTTCTAGGCTCAATCAACCTAACCCGCTTTGTCAAAAAACCCTTCACCAACGATGCGCATTTTGATTGGGATAGTTACCGCAAAACCATCCACATCTTTACTCGTATGCTGGACAACGTAGTGGAAATTAACGGGCTACCGTTGCCGCAACAACGTGATGAAATTATGAGTAAGCGTCGGCATGGTATGGGTTATTTGGGTTTAGGTTCGACTGTGACTATGTTAGGAATGCGTTATGGTGATGCGCATTCAGTGCAATTTACCGAAGATGTGACCAAAATTCTCGCTATCGAAGGCTGGAAAGAAGGCTTAACGCTGGCAAAAGAAAAAGGTGCTGCGCCTATCATGGAACAATCTTTCACTGTCAGCAGCGCGATGTTGCACCAACGTCCTGAAATGATTACTGACGGCTATAAAGTCGGCGATAGCATTGCTGGCAAAGTGTTACACGCTAAATACAGCCGCTATATGCAGCAACTGGCGAAAGAAGAACCTGAACTGGTTGCTGAATTGATAGAGACAGGCGCACGGTTTACCCATCACAGCTCGATTGCCCCCACAGGTACGATTTCCTTATCGTTGGCAAACAACGCCAGCAACGGCATAGAGCCAAGTTTTGCCCATCACTATTCACGCAACATCATCCGCCAAGGCAAAAAATCCAAAGAAAAAATCGACGTGTTTTCATTTGAATTGTTAGCGTATCGGGAAATGGTGAATGCTGATGCCATGCCCTACAGTAACAATCCAGACCACGAACTGCCCGCGTATTTTATCGCCGCAGATGATGTCACTCCCAAACAACACGTTGATATACAAGCGGCGGCGCAAAAATGGATAGATTCTTCGATTTCCAAAACTGCCAACGTGCCGACAGATTTTCCTTACGAAGATTTTAAAGATATTTATCAATACGCTTACGACAAAGGGCTAAAAGGCTGCACTACCTTCCGCTTCAACCCCGAAGTATTCCAAGGTGTCTTAGTCAAAGCCTCAGACCTAGAAAACACCACCTACCAATTCACCCTAGAAGACGGTGAAGTCATCGAACTAAAAGGCAATGATGAAATTGAATACGACGGCGAAATCCACAGCGCGGCGAATTTGTTTGATGCGTTGAAAGAGGGGTATTACGGGAAGCTCTAATTATGATAGTAATCTGTATCACTTTTGATATTTAGAGGCTAAAAATGTATAATCTGAATTACAAAAACCCTTTTACCCAGTTCGTAAAAAAGCAATCAAGACCTTTTCGAGCCATTATTGAGGAGGAAGTTAAACTTATTTGTGAAAATCCAGAAATAGGTGAATCGAAGAAAGGCGATTTATCTGCTATTCGAGTATACAAGTTTAAGTTTAATCGCCAAGAATACTTGATTGCGTATTCAGTCAATGACGGAATACAAATTTTGATGATTGATTTTTACAAAGTCGGGACTCACGAAAATTTTTATACAGAACTCAAAAAATACCTTCAACGTGAATAGTAGATAATCATGAACACAACAGCGCGAGAACTTTTTTCAACCTTACAACAACTACCCACTGACGAACGGCAACAGTTTTTCATGCTCCTAGCGAATTCGCTAGGAGAACAAGAAAACTTTAGCCATCAACAAGTATTTGGAGATTTGGAAAACGCGCTGTTTACCGCAACAGAAGCGGCTGAATATTTAGAAGTTTCTATTGCCACTTTCCGCCGTTATTTAAAAATGCAAAAAATAACCGCTGACTCTGGAATTGGATCAACGCATTTGTATTCACTGAACAGTTTGCGAGAGTTTAAAAAGGCACTTCGGGCGACTCGTCGCAAGTCAACGTAGTGAGTTTATTTGATGCGTTGAAAGAGGGGTATTACGGGAAGTTGTAGGAAAAGGGGATTAGTCATGAATAAAAATGAAAATTTAATAACTGAACTAGAAAAATTTAAACGTCGTTTATATGATGATGTTATTAAAGGGTATAAAGAAAAAGGTTCATCCTTTGGAGATGAACGCTTCTTAAAATGGAAAGAGACGTTTTCAAAATTTCTTAATACTCATCTACTAAATGAATCTCGTAATTTAGATAACAAGTTAGATAGTTGGGGATTTATTACTGTTATCGGTGGCGAATCTCCAGAGAAACAATTTTGGCGTGAAAATGGTGAACAGTGTTTTGCATTTATAGATTCATTAATGCTTGATATATCTAATAATGAATATGTTTCTAACAAATCACCAATGATTTCACTGACTATATTTCCTCCTGTAATCAAATGGATTGCAGGAATCGGTAGTCTTTTGTTATATGGATTTAGTCACTTGAGCAATGCCATAACAATATCTTCAGGTTGGGATGGGTTTTGGAATAATAGACTTGTTGCGTCTTTGAAAAAACAATGGTAGTCATAAACAGTGAGTGATTAAGAGAATCTCAATTGGTTACGAATATTGTCATTATAGTGATGAATAAAATAC
>CAIUVX010000036.1 GCA_903902705.1 uncultured Methylococcales bacterium | reverse complement strand
ATTTATCCCGCCCGCCTCGTCACCACTGACGGGCTACGCTACCGCTTGCCTGTCCGTGGTGACGGTGCGGGCTTGCTTAACTGGCTGTTTGACCTAGAGCAAAACGGAAGCCGAAGAGGTCGTAGCGAATATCAGGCGTGTAGCTGAAACGGCTAGCAGAACGCGTGTTCCCCGCACCGTAGCTCCAAGAACCGCCGCGCAGCACCCGCGACGCAGGAAACCGCGGTTTACTCACACCTGTAGGATTAGTCACGGGTTCATTAGGATAATCGCCCTTCCAATCATTGCACCATTCCCATACATTGCCGTGCATTTCATACAAGCCCCACGCATTCGGCGGTAAGGATTTTACTGCAACAGTTTTTTCTCGATACAAGTCTTTGTTAGTATTACCAAACAAGCCACCAAAAAAGCCACTACCAGCATAGTTGACTTGCTCAGGCGTGATGGTGTTGCCAAAGGAAAACGCTGTTGTTGTTCCAGCCCTGCACGCATATTCCCATTCGGCTTCCGTTGGTAAACGAGCGTTTAAGTCGGGTATTAAGTGCTTGAGTTTTATTAAGAATGCTTGTACATCGTTCCAACTGACTTGCTCAACGGGATTATTTACGTCTTCTTTAAACATGGCTGGATTGTTAGCCATTACCGCTAACCAAAGGGCTTGAGTACACGCGGTATCAGCTAACCAATAGCCTTGGCTTAGCGTGACTGAATGCTGTTTTTCATCAGCACTGCGTTCTGCTTCACTAGCTGGCGACCCCATTAAAAAAGTCCCTGCCTTTATCCAGCGAAAGCGTTGTGTGACATTGTTGACAGTAAGATCAAAATAACGCCCATATTGGTCTTGGTTATCAGCTTGTTCCTTTGCCGCTTTATCTTGAGCTTCCTTGTCTCGTGCCAGTTGTGCTTGTTTTGCCTTTTCTTGTTCGGCTTGTTCCCTTGCCGCTTTATCTTGAGCTTCCTTGTCTCGTGCCAGTTGTGCTTGTTTTATCTTTTCTTGTTCAGCTTTTTCCCTTGCGGCTTTATCTTGAGCTTCTTGGTCTCGTGCCAGTTGTGCTTGTTTTGCCTTTTCTTGTTCGGCTTTTTCAGTTATCAATTCAGTTGTCGGCAATTTACCCCACGCGTCATTAAAATTAAGAGCATTTTTTTTAACAAACAGATCACTAATCAGCTTATCCTTGGTTTTTTCCAGTTCTGACAATTGTTGAACGGATTTTCTAATGATGCCTACTGCGTTATTAAAAATATCATAACTTATGCGTTCCTCTCTCTCCAAGCTGTACAGATAATCCGCTATTTTTTTCGCTCTGTCTGCCCTAGCATCCAGCCCACTTTTGGCAATCATTAAACTGCCGCGTTCTTCTTTAACGTGTTTGGTGGGTTGTTGGTTGGGATTTTCGGCGATAACATTATCATGCACATAGTCATACAATTCATTCATGCTGATTAAGCCGTCACCGTCTTTATCGGCATCGCCTGTTTCTAAGCCCGTGATTAAATGTTGGGTGAATAAACTGTAACCGTCAATCGTACCATCTTCTGAAAGTTGTTCTTTACTGGAAGAGGTGACCAGATAAGTACCAGCACGCTTGTTATTATTTAGTGATTGTTGCAATTGATCGTCGGATGAGCCTTTAAAACCTTGCGCTGCCGCACCACTATAACAACAGTCCAGAATAATAATGACTTGTTTGCATTTGCCCATCGCCAGAATGTCATACACCCGTTGTATTGAAATGGCTTTACTGCCTAATTTGTTGACTCGGGTATCATGCGTAGTCAGGTGGAGTATGTTCGCTATACCATTACATTTATCATGTCCAGAATAATAAATCAGCAGTAAATCGTCTTTTTTTGCGGCATTGACTACATCTTCTAATGCGTCCAGAATTTGGTAGCTAGCTTGATTTATCAAGGATGACACTGAAAATTCGCCCCGATCAGACTTTAAAATAGCGGCTAAACCCTTCACATCCTGTACAGGACAGATCAAAGTCTTTAACTCTGGCTCATCTGGAAATTCACTATTGCCAATTAACACCGCGTACTTTGTCATGATTGACGTACATTAGAATCAGCTTGTGATAATAATGCTTGCAGGGCTTCTGGCTTAAAATTTTTGGCGTTGATGCGCACTTTTGCACCGTTTGGTTTTTCGATGATGATTTCTAACGAGGGTTCACGGCTGAAATAGGCTGTTAATACATTGCACAATGCGACTACTGCGGGTATGCCTTTGAGCAATATCAAGCCTATAGTGACAAGCTCACCTTTCGCACCTTCTACAGCGTCACCGCAGGGAAGGTTAGCTTCAATATCGGTTGCATCGCTGATGCTGTGACATAATTGCCGTGTCAGAGCTTGTAAATCGTCGTTGTCTAATTCGCTACTGCTGAGTTGTAATTCTAGGTTCATGGCGGTTTCCTATGAAAATGATGGCGTAACCCTGTCACGCGTTGATGAGGCGTTTGGATTGTAGCAGCGTATTGTCGGAAACGTCCACCCTGCGCTACCGCTTGGGTGGACTTATTCCGACCTACAGAAAATGCGTAATGGGCATATCAATGCTGTCGATTTCGTATTCAATTGCACCACATAAACAACTGCCTTTCATTTTATTCGCCTCGTTTAAATAATTATTAACCTTTGGTGCTAGTTTTCAAATCATAAATTAAATTCAGCGATGGATAGAGGCACGAAGCCGTTTT
>CAIUVX010000035.1 GCA_903902705.1 uncultured Methylococcales bacterium | reverse complement strand
CTATTACTACCGTTCTTTACTATATCGCTATGTTCACAATACGGACACTGCATTTTTCACTGCTCGTTTCGGCTAAATTTATAATAATATCAAATCACTCACTGTTTATGACTACCAAATATTTTTTTCGGTCTTCATCAAAACGGATTAAGCCTTTTTCTATGCCTTGTTGTATTAGTCCATGATAGTTATTGTCTGGGTGATATAGGCAAGGATGTTTATTCAAGGTTTGTAAGGTACGCTGTGCATATCTTGAAGCAACGATTCTGCTTGATGAACTCAGACTTCGATATTTTCTGAGTTCCAAATTCAAGAAAACCATCATTTAGCTCAATATCAGCTAATTTTCTACGCTTAGCTTGCGCCAATCGCTTTTGGTCAAAACTACCAACAATTCATCATCTTCCAACGCTAACAACTTAACAAAACGTGCTTTTTCGGCAGTGTCGGCGAGTAAATAATCGGTAGCTAGATAATTTTCCAGTAATAAATCCAGCTCTTTCATACCGCGCCGACACTGCCACTTTAATTTTGCCAGTTCGTTCACTGTCTTTGGATTAATAGCTTTTTAATTTCGGCAATGGCTTTAGCAGGGTTTAAACCTTTGGGGCAGGTGTCGGTGCAGTTCATGATGGTATGGCAACGGTAGAGTTTGAACGGGTCTTCTAATTCGTCTAAGCGTTCGCCTGTGGTTTCATCACGGCTATCGACTATCCAGCGGTAAGCTTGTAATAAAATGGCTGGACCTAAATAGCGTTCGCTGTTCCACCAATAACTAGGGCAACTGGTTGAGCAACACGCGCACAATACGCAATCATATAAGCCGTCTAATTTGGCGCGATCTTCTTTGCTTTGTAGGCGTTCTGAATCGGCAGGGGCGGGGGTTTGGCTGTCTATCCACGGTTTGATAGAGGTATATTGCGCGTAAAAATGGCTTAAATCTGCGACTAAATCTTTCACCACCGACATGTGTGGCAACGGGAAAATTTTGATGGTGTCAGGGTATGAATCGATGGCTTTGGTACAGGCTAGGGTATTTTTGCCGTTAATCATCATGGCACATGATCCACATACACCTTCGCGGCAAGAACGGCGAAACGCTAAGCCACTGTCTATTTCATTTTTTATTTTGATGATGGCATCAAGCACCATAGGGCCGCAATGATCCATATCTAATTCATAAATATCAATGCGCGGATTTTCACCCGAATCGGGATCCCAGCGATAGACTTCAAAACGGCGCAGGTTTGTCGCGTTTGCATCAGCTTTAAAGGTTTTTCCTGCGATTAATACAGAATTTTTGGGTAGCGTGAATTCAGCCATAAGTAGAATCTCTCTTTAAGTAAGTAATAGTTACGAAGTCTACGCTACCAGTAAATAAATGCCTAGCCCAACCATTGTTAAACCGCTGATTAACTTAAGCCAGCGACCTTCCTTTTCTTGTAGTCTGTGCTGGCTTAGGGTGATAACGCCTACTGATAAAACGATTAAGTCATCAAGCATATAGGCTAGATTATAAAGCAGTAAATAACTGTAATAACTGACATTATCCAATTGTTTCAACGTTAAAATTCGCGTGTACAAGGCAGGAAAACCAGAGGTACACATAAATTCTACAATCTGCACCAGCACCGCTAATACGATTGCACCGATAATTGCGGCAGTCATATTTTTTGCCTGAAGAATGTTGCGTATGCGGGTATAAATGGCAGGCTTTGCGGCATCAGGAATGGATAAACTAACGCCCCAGCCGAATCGCCAAAAATCTTTAAGATTAATCATGCCCGCTATTAAGGCAATCAGCGCAATTGCGACTTCTGAAATGCGCGAAAGACCGATCAGCAAAAATAGATTTAACCATGCCGCCATAAATACAAAATAAGCAATGCCTTCAACGGCAACAAATGTCCCTGCAATGGCTAACATACGCGGTCTGTTGTTCATCGGAGCCAGCAGTGAGATAACCAACAATAACACCCATAGTGAACACGGATTAAAGCCATCCAATAAGCCCATTGTAATGGTGAATAATGGCAAGCCTACGTCTTCTAGTGATATTTTTTGACCAAAAAAATCCACCGCAAAAGTTTGTGGCGGTGGTGTAGATTTGGGTGCAGGATTCGCTTCGCAGGATAAAGCCTGTTCATCCGCTTCACAACTGCCTGTGCTGTTTTCATTTTTTGGAATAACAGGCGTTTGGGCTAACACGTCACGAATTAACTGCCCTGAACTGGTTTCATCAGTATAACCAATCAGCAATTGCCCTCTGATTTGAAACGCAGGCACACGCACAGCTTTTATTCCCTGACTTTTAGCCAGTTCCTGCAATCGATCCAACGCAGTCGGTTCTTGTGATACATCATGAATGACGATTTTTAACGCGGGTTGTTCTTGTTGCAAGGTGTGCAAAAAGACTTCTGCTTTTGCACAATGCGGACAACCTTGACGAACAAATACCTCAATGTCAGCGGTCTCTGAGGCTATACAAACTGAAGACAAACTAAATGCGACTATCAGTAGCCGAAGTAAAAACCATCTAATGATAAATAGCGTAGATATTGTTTTTGACATGGTTATTTTCCCGATGAGTGAAGAACTTAAGTTCTTAAAAAAGTCGGTGTGTCTATTTATCCGTCGTCATTCTGGCATCCCTGCCAGAATGACGGGTTTTATACATCCGACTAATTACGATGAACTTATGACAACGCTTATAGCTTAATTTTTAAACCATATTGTTGCTTGATAATTAACAAGGCTTCGGCATTACCTTTGGCATCATCCAACGGGTGGTGAGTATGTTCTGTTTGACGTAGGTGTTTAAAATCTTTATATGTATCTTTTACGATACCTTTGTACAAAGAACCTAAATTGCTTGAGCTATGCCCGAACGGATTATGGTGTAAAAAATGGTGAAAATACCAATTAATAAATTGCCAATCAAAGCCATTATTATCGGAAATAAAATAAGGGCGTTCTTTAACTTCTTCTGTTAGCCAACGATCAAAATCTTGCATCACCACTAAGGGTTCAGCAGCGTCTAATGTTTGTTCGCGGCTATGCCCACTCACTTTTAAAGCATTTGGAATCCAATTATTAGAAATAGGTTTTAATGTCGCATAAAAACTTTGCTCTAATCCAGTTTTAACGACCACCGCTGCAAAACTAATCATTGAATAATCGCCTGGTATTGGACCATCTGCTTCAATATCTACCATTATATAAGCCATTAATATTCCTCAATTATTCAAACGGATTCTTTTTTACAGGAATCCAAAACTGCGCTCAATGGCTAGGAAAATATGCCCTAAATAATCTGACAAACGCAAAACATCGGATTTACTCATATCGGTGTTGCCTCAGTTTCGGCAGTGCTTTAGGTGTCAATATATCCACTGATATACCAAGTAATTCTTTTAGTTCATAGCGAATTGCACCAATATTCATCAACGTAGTTTCAGAAGTTGGATCAACCAACAAATCCAAATCGCTGTCTTCGGTGTCATCACCGTGTAGCACTGAACCAAACACACGCACATTTTTAACACGATGGCGTAAGGCAATTTCACGGATGCTGTCACGGTGAAGTTCTAACGCATGGGAAGGGCGGAGTTTAATTTTATCAGTCATGATTTTAAACTCCATACACATTAGAGCTAACGCACAATAAAATGATACCGTTCGTGGTGAGCTTGTCGAACCACATTCACACTTCGACAAGCTCAGTACGAACGGTTTTGTAATCATTTTATCCACGGTCGGTTAGCTATATCAAGCCTGCCGTAAGCGTTTGTAAGCGTTTATAAGCGCGTTGGTTGAGCAATCATGACTATCGATAAGATCATCGTTTTGTAGTTGTGGCAAAATGACGTTTGCCAATACTTTGCCTAGTTCTACGCCCCATTGGTCAAAGGGATTGATATTCCACACCACACCTTGGACGAAAATTTTATGCTCATAAAACGCCAATAACGTGCCTAGCGTTTTAGGTGTCATTTTTTCAAACAAGAATGAATTGGATGGTTTGTTACCGTCAAACACTTTAGAAGCAATAAGCACTGCATCAGCGCGTTCTTCGGGTGTTGATTGGGCGATTACTTCTTCGACAGTTTTGCCCTGCATCAAGGCTTGGGTTTGCGCTAAGAAGTTGGAAATTAAAATATCGTGGTGTTCGGGTAGCAGATAATGGCTATTGGCTGCGGCAAGAAAATCACAGGGAATTAGTTTTGTGCCTTGATGGATGAGTTGAAAAAAGGCGTGTTGTCCGTTTGTTCCAGGTTGTCCCCAAATAATGGGCCCTGTGCTGTAATCAACTTTTTCGCCATTCATATCGACACTTTTACCGTTACTTTCCATATCGCCTTGTTGAAAATAATCGGCAAAATAACGCATGGATTGATCGTAAGGCAGTAAGGCGTGCGAATCAGCATCGAAAAAATTATTATACCAAATACCTAACAAGCCCATAATCACAGGGATATTTTTTTCAAACGGAGTAGTTAAAAAATGTTGGTCTGCTTCAAACGCACCTTGTAATAATTCTTCAAATTTATCCATGCCTATGTATAACGCAATCGATAAACCCACAGCCGACCACAACGAATAACGCCCGCCGACCCAATCCCAAAATTCAAACATATTGTTGGTGTCTATGCCAAAGTTGGCGACATTTTCCGCATGAGTGGAAATGGCGACAAAATGTTTGGCAACGGCGGCGGGGTCTTTGGCGTGTTCCAGAAACCAGTTTTTGGCTGATTTGGCATTCAACATGGTTTCTTGGGTGGAAAATACTTTGGAGGCGATAATGAAAAGTGTGGTTTCAGCATCGACTTTTTGTAAGACTTCAACAATATTTGTTTGGTCAACATTAGACACATAGTGAACTTTTAAACTGTTGGAACTGTAAGGTGTTAGCGTCATAGAAACCATTTTAGGGCCTAAACCAGAGCCACCAATACCAATATTAACCACATCGGTAATTGCCTTGCCTGTGTAACCTTTCCATTCGCCAGAACGAACGCACTCACAAAACACGCGCATTTTTGCTAACACACGGTTGACCTCTGGCATCACATCCTGCCCGTCAACATAAACAGGTTGATTGCTGCGATTACGCAAGGCGGTATGTAGCACGGCACGGTATTCGGTGGTATTGATTTTTTCACCTGCAAACATGGCTTTGGTTTTCGCGCCTAAGTTCGCATCTTTAGCAAGAGCTATCAATAAAGGCAAGGTTTCATCGGTGATTCTATTTTTGGAGTAGTCAAACAAAATGTCATTAAAGGTCACAGAAAATTTATTAAATCGTTGGGTATCCCGCTTAAAAGCGTCACGCAACAGGTTGTCTTTAATTTGCTGATAATGGTCTTGTAAGGCAATCCACGCGCTTGAATGAATCAAAGATGACATATTGTTAGACTCCGCTTAAGTTAAATTTCTCTAAGTCTACGAAAAGGACGGCAGGATAGCAATAGCCCGTTATATACTTATCGTTGACACTAACCCCGATATTTAAATGCAACTAATTGATTTTATGAGTGTTTACAGGCTTATTCCAACCTATAATATTAAAGGTTTATTCTTGATTACTGTCCTTGTGGCGAAAGCGTATCAAAAATAAAATCCTTATAAGTAGCAGTGAAAAAGTTTTTGGGGAATATATGACTGCCAGTCCTTGAAGGACTGGCAGCCATATACCTGAAAACTTATACTCACTTACTTAAGGAGCGGTTTATGAAATTATTATTAGGGTTTAAAAGGAGTTATTTTGAAACGTATTGAACGAGTTTAAAAGAAAGGCAAAT
>CAIUVX010000034.1 GCA_903902705.1 uncultured Methylococcales bacterium | reverse complement strand
TCTTCTTCAAGAAAGTTAATCGCCGTGATAACACCACGACCTGCACAACCAACACCAGGTTCAGGGCCACCTGATTCAACACATTTGATGCCGCCGTAACCGACTTTCAATACATCTTCTAATTCCAAATCTTCCACACTGCCAGCTTCTGCCGCCAAACTCATAATAGTGGTTTGCGCTTTAGCGTGAAGAATTAAACGGGTAGAGTCAGCTTTAGGGTCACAGCCCACAATCATCACCTTGTTACCTAATTCTGCTAAGGCAGATACTAAGTTTTGAGTGGTTGTTGATTTACCGATTCCGCCTTTACCGTATATTGCACATTGACGTAATGCCATGATTTATCTCCTATTTAGGACGTTGTTATTAAGAACAACTTAGATAAAGCAACAGTTGTGCCAACTCATAAAATACAATATAACCAATTGATTTTAATGTAATATTATTTTTTATGAGCGACTAAACAGGCGTTGTGTTTACAACATTTTGTGAATAAAGTGTGTAGGCTTAGTGACAGAGGGGGATTATTAAAGGATTTTTAGAATAATGTGGCTACACCAAACAGAATGCACTCATTGCCTTTGATTTTTACCTTGTTGTAAATGCCCATAAGCAGGCAAAGTTTGCAGCCGACTATCTTCTAACGGTGTGCCAATGGTGAAATGATAAAGACTTTGAAAAATTTCATCCGTCAACCCTAACACTTCATGGACGCTGTCATCAAAATAACAACCAATACCTGTGCCACGCACACCTGCGGCTTCAGCTTCTAAATACAATACTTGCCCGATTAATCCCGCTTCCCAAAACAAATATCGATAGTGCCACGCGGCAGCTTCGACTGTTGCTGAAAATTCAGCCACCATCGCTAAACTAAATGCACTGTCACTAGCAATGGCTTGATGACACGATAGCGTTTTCGCCGCATTGCGACAATTTGCACTGATTAATTTATATAACGGCAGTGGTGCAGATAAAAGTTGCCACTCAAATTTGCTAGACGTTGCGGTTTGTAACGCGCTTAGTTTTTCGGCATTTCTGGGTAGCGCGTATAAACCCGCCTCTAAACCCTCTACACGATGCACAAAAATAAACAAATGAATGTTATTTGTTAGCGACCCCATATCAAATGGCAGTTTGTCTGGCAAAGTAGCGGCAAGCATTGTGTAAAAAGCCTGCTCGGTTAGCATTGCTTTTGGGTTAAAGTGTTGCGCACTACGACGTTGCCGAATGATGTGGGTAGCTGTTTGTTGACAAACAGACAGTGTGTTAGAAAACGGCGGTGATGTTTGCCTTTTGATGGGCTTGGTGCGCGGCTTTTCTGTCGCTTGCGCCACATCGTTAATCACTGTCCAGTTGTAAAGATGGTGTTTATTTAATGGTTCAGCTTTACCCTGCCACAAACCTGCGTGTGCCGCGTGAATTAACGCATCCAAATCATAGTCTGGCGCAGTGCCTTCGATATGAATTCGACACAAAATATCGGCGAATTCGCGTTCATCCGCTTTGAAATCTTCGTCACGATTTAAACCCAATAACGTGCTTAATTCTGTATCACCACATTCACTAATAAGTTCAATCGTCCAGCCTAAAATTGCCGCAGCATAACGCAAACACGCCAACGCATGACCTATATCATGCTGACAATAGCGAAAGGCTCGTTCGCCATATTTCCACGCTTCACGCCAATGAACTGAACTTAAACCAATAAAAAGTCCGTGGTTTTCTATCGGCTGATTAAAAACACAGCGTTGCTCTAAACCATGTTGATACGCTTGATAATGATAGACCCCAGTCAGCAACAACTCTGCATTGGTATTAATCAGATAGGCTTCGGTCGGATGCAAATTACCACTGGATGGATTACAACGTAATGCCCAGCGATCACCGCCATAGTGTTTCCAAGCTGATAATCCAAAGGCAAGCTCCAATAATAAACCCACAGAAATTTCACTTAACACTTCTGCTTTTCGAGGTTTAGCCAAGTCAGCAAATAACACGTTTCGTTCTGCGCCAGTTTCAGGAAACTGGATTAATTTACAGCCTGTAAACGTGCGAAAAGCATTGGGTTGATCTTCCCAATCCAAACTAGCTGGGCTTTGGGCGTATTGTTGCAGGCTGTGTTTAGTACGGCGGTGGTAATTGATGACAGTGTTGCTGCATACATTCATGGCGAACCTCTTGTGATGTGTTTAACATAGAAGGTTTTTAAAGCCTCGAAAGTTTATATACATACTGACTTTTTAGCAAAAACTTAACATCCCTTCAAGGGATGTTAAGTCTTATTGTGAGTACTATTTTTTTGCTCGAATGACATTGTAGGGGCGCATCATTTCGTTGTCTTCGTGATCAATGATATGGCAATGCCAAACATAACCAGGCCCTTTTGAGGGATCAAACGGAAATTGAGCGTTAAAATCATTGGCTGGCGTATCGGTAGGTGCAAAACGAACGGCAATTCGAGTCACTTCACCAGGATTCATTCTGATTGTATCCTTCCAGCCATTTTCATTGGCATCGGGCGGCAGAGATTTACCCATAAGATAAGGAGAGACCTTCGGATTAGTCGTGAAAAGAGCGGGAATAACGGGATTTTTCTTATCATAAGCAGACTGATATTTAACTACGTCAAATTTTTGCCGACTAAGTAATTGAAAAGCCACTAAATGCAAGTGCATTGGATGAGTATCGGCAGTTAGGTTGACGATTTCCCAAATTTCGGTAGCCCCTTCCTTTGGTGTTTCAGTGATAGGTGCGTTAAATTCCTTGCCATCTACCAGTACCTTCAGTGGACCGCCTGCACCTTGTACTTCGTTAAGCGTCATGGTTCTTGTTCTTGCCCTGTCAGACTCTACCTTGGGTAAGCGAACAATGGGATTATTGGGTCGCAGGGAGGGTGTTGGTAGTTTGGCAGGATTGAATGTTTGATCAGCCACAGTCACACTTGTGCCTACAATAAATTTCATAATCTGCCCTGTTGTCTCAGCATCAACCGCATCACCATTGGGATAGGGTGCTTTACCTGTATTCCTTAGAATAAATTCAGAGCCTACCACGCTGGAAAAATCCACAATTACGTCAGCGCGTTCACCAGGAGCCAATGTTAATTCGGAAACCTTTACTGGTTTATCCAGCAAACCTGCATCAGTACCAATTTGCCAGAAGGGTAGCCCATTATCGAAGCTCAATTTGTAAAAACGGGCATTCGATCCGTTTGCCATCCGTAGACGGTAGCGACGCGGTTCGACATCAAAACGTGGCCATGTCTTGCCGTTGACTACGATAGTATCGCCAAAAAACTCGGGTATCCAGAACGGATGTACAGTTGGGTTGACACCATCACTTGGAAACACCAATTGTCCATTCTCATCAAATGATTTATCCTGAATGACGATTTCCCGTTCATATTTCGGGTCGTCTTTAGAATTTCCTGCTAGCTTGAGTGACTTTTCAAAATCATCGCGCAATAGATAAAAACCTGCCAAACCAGCGTGTACATTTATCCGAGTCACGCCCATAGTATGGTCATGATACCAAAGCGTTGCCGCCTCTTGATCGTTAAGATACTTATATTTTTTGCTTTCGGTGGGACGAAACCAGTCCTCAGGATGACCATCTGAGTTAGATGAAACCATTCCTCCGTGCAGATGAGTGACTATCGGAACTGAGCCAGTGTAAGCGATGAAGGTGCTAAGCGGCGATACTATTGGTGGTGGATTAGCCCAGTCTAGGGTCTGATCGACTGAAAAAACGTTATTGTAAAGCGTGGCATTGCCTAGATTATTTACCCAGTTAACGGTTGTGGTTTCCCCTCGTTTTACGTCAAGCGTGGGACCTGGATAAGTACCGTTGTATCCCCACACTAGGGTTTTCCCATCATAAGAAGGATCTGCTGGCTTGAAATCTGAGGATAAAACTTGTTGCGGAAATTCTAATGCCGTAATTGTCATATTACTTCCCGTCAGTCTACTGGGCATCGGCAGTTGATCAAGGTATTTGGTTATAGTGGGTGATGCAGCTTGCGCACCTCCCATCACAGCTAGCAAGCAAATACTTGCTACTATGTTGATGTTTGATTTAGTTTTCATAGTGTTCACGACCTCACTTTTAAACACTTTGGGTCACATGGTCAAAGGTTTTATTAGTTTAAGTCAGTGGCAAATAAAATGTAGTTTGCCTAGACTAGAATAGAAGACGGACGGAGTGCTTCTCACTGAAAAACCAATGAGTTGTAGCTATTGTCTTCAAATTATCAGTCAATAACCGAGCCGAATTTTAGCAACAGTTACGATATGACCACAATAGAAAGATCATACACTTTTGGCTTTTTTTTTGATTGGAAATATATTTTTAACTTATTGAAATGTAAGTAAAAAATACAAAAATTGGTTTTTTGTAAAATTTGTATATTTAAAAATAGAAAATCCACCTAATGCGTGGCTTAAAAGTTGTCGTGGAGAATTTATTTTAATGGTACTCGCCTATAACTTCACGCGGGTGCAACATCCTCGGTGTTGATAGATAGCGGGATTATTGTCAGCTGTTCTTGTGGGTTAAAAATGCTTGGAACGGCTTAAAAACAGGGCTGTTTAACTCTGTTTTCTTGTTTGTTGGATGGCTATAAGTTCATAACAAAAATTAGCAGGACTATAGGTAAGTCCTATGAAGGGGTCTCAACACTAACGGGGTGATAGCTCACCGCCGCAACAGTTTTACTGTAGCTTATCAATACAGCTATCAAGTAGCACACCAAGAGCCGTAACATTCTTCAGACCTAAAATAGCTTTGATTTTATCTTGGGCGACTGCCCAATGAAGCTCAGCTTCAGCCTGTTTGCTTCTTCCTTCCGATGTCAAACTGACAAGCCTTCGTCGGGCATCACTTCCAGTTGTCTGTATGATGAATCCAGCAGTTATTAAAGGCTGTAAATTACGAGACAAGGTTGATGTATCCACTCCCATAATTCGGGCAATGTCGCCTAAAGGAGCAGAATCATAGCTTATAACATGGCAAAGAAGCGTGAATTGAGTCGTCTTTATACCTGCTTTGGAAAGCTCTGCGTCGTACATTTTTGTCAACAATCTCGTCAGCTTTCGCATTTTAAAATTGAGGCAATTCTTTTTTTGGATATGCTGTACTTGTTTCAATTATTCCACTTATAGTTATATAACCATTTAAATTACAGTGAATTGTAACAAATACTTATAACAACTACTTGCAAAATTAGCTGTATATACAAATATTTTTGCTGTATATTTTAGTTAATTCCCGACCATTATGATCACCTTTTTTATCAAGAGACTTCGCTATGTACAAATCTGTCCTTACTCAAAATTGTCCCTCTAATGATTGCCGCGCATAATCAGGAACATCTGTCGGCGATTGTTGAAAGCTCGAATGATGCTATCATCAGCTTCGACCTTGAAGGCATCATCCTCAGTTGGAATAAATCTGCCGAGCTTATTTTTGGCTATTCTTCAGAAGAGGCGATAGGTCAACAGATTAGGGAACTCATTTTTCCAGAAGAACTCATCAATGAAGATGAAGAAATCATGCGAAAAATGACCTGTGGTGAACTGATCCCACATTTTCTAACTATCCGTAAAGTTCGGAATGGACAACTTATTCATGTTTCTGTGTCGGTATCACCGATCTTAAATAGTGAAGGCGCGATTATTGGTGCTGCCAAGACCTTACGCGACATGACACAGCAAAAGAAAAATGAAGAACTGTTTCGCATCGTGGTACTCGCCTCACCCAATGCGATTATTTTAGTCAACGACCAGCAAAATATCATTTTGGTTAATCCCAAAGCAGAGACACTATTTGGCTACGATAGTAATGAATTAGAGGGAATCAACGTCAGTCAGTTGCTGCCTTTACGGTATCACGCAGACCACACAAAATTGGTACACGACTATCAGGCAAACCCCAGCTTGCGTGAAATAAAAACGGGGCAAACTTTGTATGCTTTGCATAAGAGCGGTTACGAAATTCCAGTCGAAATCAGCTTAAACCCGATTAAAACCTCCAATGGATTGCTTACACTCGCTTCGATTATTGATATTTCGCAACGCCTGAAACTGGAATCTGACCTTAAGCAAACGCTAGTTCGCATGGAAATGGCGATTAAGACCTCTGGACTTGGGGTGTGGGTATTGTCTCTCGATACCAATCATCTGATCTGGGATGATCGGATGTTTGAAATATCTGCAGTGCCTTTAACACTGCGCAATGATTCAAAACACAACAATCATTTCTGGCGATCATGCACGCATCCTGAAGATATTGAATTTGCGGATAATAAACTCAAAGGTCTTATCGCTGGAACTGATGTTTTCGACATCATCTTTCGTGTTGTTTTGCCAGATGGGAACATACGCTATGTTCAGTCTGATGCGACGCTTGAACTGGACGAGATGGGCAAACCTTTTCAAGTAGTGGGTATTAACCGCGACATTACTGACGTAAAAATGGCTCAGAACAATGCTGCACAAGCAAACGCCGTACTTGAAAAACAGGTTGATGAACGAACAGCGCAATTGCGGAAAATAAATTCAACGCTTGAAGAACAAGATATCGCCCGCACCCAAGAACTCACTAAAGCGATGAAACTGGCTGAGCAGGCTAACCTCGCTAAGAGTGACTTTCTTGCCAACATGAGTCATGAGATTCGTACACCGATGAACGCTATCATCGGGCTGACTGAATTAACGTTGGATACGGGGTTAACAGCTAAGCAACGCATTCAGTTATATAAAATACTCGCCTCGTCTAAGACACTATTACATATATTGGACGACATTTTAGACTACTCAAAAATTGAAGCGGGAAAGCTCAATCTTGAATACACGGAATTTACCATAGAAGAGGTGATAAGGAATATCAGCGACTTGTTCTCTGCAAAAATTAGCGAAAAAAACCTAGAAATTTTTCTTGAGATCGACACGTCTATTAATTTTAAACTGATAGGTGACACATTACGTCTTGGACAAGTGCTTAATAATCTAGTCAGTAATGCTATCAAATTTACCGAGCAGGGTGAAATTTACCTAAAAGCTGAATTGGTTAGCAAAAAAGAATACGAGGTTTTACTGCGTTTTGCCGTGCGCGATACGGGAATTGGCATGGACAAAACGCAAGCGGATCGCTTGTTCAACGCATTTATTCAAGCCGACACCTCTATTTCTAGGAAATATGGCGGCAGTGGACTAGGACTGTCTATTTGCAAGCGATTGGTTGAAATGATGAATGGCGAGTTTGTATTCTCCAGCGCACCAGATCAAGGTAGTACCTTTGCTTTCACGGCACGGTTTGGTCTGGGCGATGCCTTGCCTAATTTATACTCAGAACATACGCTAAAGGATATGCGGATACTGCTCGTGGATAACAGTGAAACGGCTGTCTCAATTTTTGTAAATTACCTGATGGCTTGGGAGATAGACACGATGACAGCGACCTCCGCGAACGCAGCGTTGGAACTGCTTAATCAGGCGTATCAGAAAGATCAATCCTATGATGTGATGCTAATTAACTGGCAGGCTGGGGGCTTGGAAGTGATTCAGCAGTTAGTGCTTAGTGTGATCTCTGGCGGGTTGCCGCGATTACCTCCTATTATTATCATGACATCAAGGGAGAAAGATGAACTGAGTAAGGAGTATGACACAACAAAAGTCAACGACATTTTGATTAAGCCAGTGACACCTTCAGTTTTGTTTGACAGTCTCATGCGTATTAGGCATCCACACTTGGCATCGAGAGTCAATGTACCTGACCCCCATTATGGCGACCTTTATAAACTGTCTATACCGATACACGGAGCCCGCATTCTGCTAGTGGAAGATAACGAAATTAATCAGGAAGTTGCTTTAGAGACTCTCAATAAGTTCGGACTGATTACCACCGTGGCAAATCATGGCGGAGAAGCGATCGAATGTGTCCAAAATCAGCATTTTGATGCAGTGCTGATGGATATACAGATGCCATTCATGGATGGTTTTTCGGCAACAAAACTGATTCGTGAGCTACCCAACTGTCAGCATTTACCCATTATCGCGCTGAGTGCCGCTACTATGGTACACGATAAGAATGCCAGCGAAGCGGCGGGGATGAACGATCATATTGCTAAACCAATAGACAGGGAAAAACTGATACTGACCCTGATTAAATGGATCAAGCATCCGCAGTCCAAAATACCCGTTGTGACGGTAGAAAAAACCGCAACAACACCGCCACCAGTCACTTTTACAAGATTTAATCAACAAGATGCGTTGACCCGCCTCGGTGGAAATCACGCTCTTTTATTTAAGCTATTGCGGCGGTTTGTAACAGAATATGCGATGTCTCCCGCTCGAATCGAAGCCTTGTTAATTGAAAATCAGCGAGATCAAGCGGCAAAGATGTTACATCTTATTAAAGGGGTTTCGGCAACGCTGGGTATGAGGGGTGTATCAAATGCTGCCCATCAGTTTGAGAGAGAAATTATTTCTGGAGACAGTCTGGAGTCGAAAGACATTTTCACCCAATGTGTTGAGGAAGCGGTGTATGACATCAGGAATAATATTCCGTTAGCCCCTCAGACCGCACAATACAGTCGCACTGATATGTCTGAGGTTGATGCGAATACTATTAGTGCAGAACTTGCTTGGTTATCAACCTGCCTCAAACAACAGGAAATTCCTCCTGACGCTAAAATTGCAGAACTGTTGTCCCATTTAAGTGGATATGTTTCAACACAGTTAATCACAGACCTTGAGATGGCACTTAATAATTTCGATATTAAATCAGCTAAGGCAAGCTTAGTTAACATCAGCGAAGCGCATAAATTCAAATCAAATCAATTTTTCGGAGAGATTGTTTCCCATGAATAGTTCAGTACAGAGTCAATTAAAAACATTACTGCTGGTTGATGATGAACCCACTAATCTTCATGCCATGAAGCAAATTCTACAAAATGATTATCGCCTGCTGTTTGCTCTGAATGCGATTAATGCGATAGAAATCAGCAAGGAACAAAAACCCGATATGATTTTGCTAGATGTTATGTTGCCAGATATGTCAGGGTTTGAAGTGTGCGCCATTCTTAAACAAAACCCTCGTACCGCAAAAATACCCGTCATTTTCGTCACATCCATGTCTGACTTTGTTGATGAAGCGCGTGGCTTTGAGGTAGGTGCTGTTGATTACATTACCAAACCAGTCAATCCATCTATCGTCAAGGCACGCGTCGCTACGCACCTTTCGCTGGTACTTGCTGAGCAGTTAGAGGAGTCACGGTTACAAATTATTCAAAGACTCGGACGAGCCGCAGAATTTAAGGATAATGAAACGGGACTGCACGTTATTCGAATGAGTCACTATTCCAAACTATTAGCATTGGCTGCTGGATTTACAAAACAAGCAGCCGAAAATTTACTGAATGCAGCCCCTATGCACGATGTTGGAAAAATAGGTATACCTGACAAAATATTGCTGAAATCGAGCGCACTGACTGAGGCGGAGTGGGTTATTATGCGCCGACACCCCGCAATTGGGGCGGAAATAATGGGCGACCACGACTCACCATTACTTCAGGATGCCTGCACAATCTCACTGACCCATCATGAGAAGTGGGACGGCAGCGGCTACCCGAACAAACTGAAAGGTGAAGAGATTCCGTTGATCGGCAGAATTGTTGCCATTGCCGATGTATTTGATGCACTGACAACAACTCGCCCCTACAAAAAAGCGTGGTCTGTCGAAGATGCAATTTCTTATCTGCAACGGGAAGCTGGAAAACACTTCGACCCAGAACTGATTCCACTGTTCGTGGGAATTCTACCTGCCATTATAGAAGTCAAAGAACGCTGGGCAGAAGAGAAAGCAGTCAGTCTGAAAAAACCGCCAGAAAAAGAGCCAGACTTGCAGTTACTTCTGGAACGCAGCAATTCTGAATTAGAGGCCTTTGCCTATATTGTTTCCCACGATCTTCAAGAACCGCTGCGGGGTATTCGCAATTTCACTCAGTTTATACATGATGGAGCCACCGAGCAATTAGCACCACAGCAGCTTCGCTGGTTTGATACCGTCATGAGTTTGACTGAACGAATGAGCTGTCAAATTGACACACTGTTGCAATATTCACGCGCAGCACAACAACCTTTGATGGTGCAAACTGTCGATCTTAATGAACTGGTATCTTCGGTATTGAATGATTTGTCTGTTCTTATCAAGAAAACAAACACTCAAATAGAAATCCCCCGACTATTACCCGCTGTGAATTGTGACCCTATAAGGAGTGTCGTTGTATTCGAAAATCTGATTACTAATGCTATTATATATAACGAACAGCCTGAAAAGAGCGTCGAAATTGGCTACCGCGAAAGTGATATGCCCATTTTCTTTGTTAGAGACAATGGTATTGGTATCGCTGAAAAATTTCAGGAAGTCATCTTCGATATTTTTCGACGTTTGCATAACCGCGATGAATACGGCGGTGGTATGGGGGCAGGACTGACGATTGCCCGCAAACATATCCAGCGACAGGGTGGTCGGATGTGGCTTGAATCGATACCTAGCCAAGGCTCTACTTTTCATTTTACTTTGAACCCTGAACCCTGAACTTGCATCATCTACCAAAAGCGAATAAAAAAACCATGTCCGAAGCTAATATCAATCCAACACAAAGCGAAGCACCGCCGCATATCACCGCGAAGAACGTCGATTTGAACAATTGCGACCGCGAACAGATTCATCTGGTGAATGCTATTCAGCCTCATGGCGTGCTTCTGGTTTTGAATGAGTCAACCTTAAGTATTATTCAGGTCAGTGCCAATACTGAGAGCTTTCTTGGGCTTTCCCCTGCGGCGATGATTGGACAAACAATTGACTGCCTATTGGACAATGAAAATGTCGCTGCCCTGCGAAGTCAGCTCGCTACAAAGAATCTGGCAGACGGTTTCTCCCATTTGCTCACGGTATCTTGTGTTCACACCAATGAACGCTTTCATCTGTTCGGCAATCGTATCGATGAGTTGTTGCTTTTGGAATTTGAACGTCCGAATGATACCGAGCAGTTTTCGGATAACAATCATTTTTTGAGGCTGAATGCCACGATACAGCAACTGCGCGGCAGTACGTCCTTGTTGCAATTTATAGGGATTGTGGTTGATCAGATTCGTGACTGGACTGGTTTTGAACGAGTAATGGTGTATCGGTTCGACACGGACGGCTGTGGTGAAGTGGTCGCAGAGTCCAAAAGTCCTGATTTGGAAACCTATCTGGATTTGCATTATCCAGCCAGTGATATTCCTGCCCCAGCACGGCGGCTTTTTATGCTCAGTCCGCTTAGACACCTTCCCGATGTGGATTACCTTCCCGTGCCGCTGATACCAGAGAATCCGCCATTACTTAATGGACGCTCGGTGGATTTAAGCTACTCTTTTTTGCGTAGCGTCTCGGTAATGTATTCAGGTTATCTGCGTAATATGGGGGCTAAAGCCACGCTAGTGCTGCCCTTGATGAAAGACGGTGAGCTTTGGGGTTTGATTTCCTGTTTACATCACAGCACCCCCAAATATATGCCTTATGAAAGTCGAATCCCTGTCGAATTTCTGGCTAAAATAGTGTCGCAGATGATGAATGACAAAGAAAAAATGGATCATTATAGCTACCGTTACCAACTCGATCAGAGTCTTCACCAACTCGCCGCTGCACTGGAACGATTCGAGACTTTTGAGCAAGCACTGGTTTTAGGCAAAACGAACCTTCTCACCACCCTCGATGCACAAGGGGCTGTCTTAATCATTAATGGAAAACTCAACTTGCTAGGCAAGACTCCAACGGAGCAACAAGTCGGCTTGCTTGTCGTTTGGCTTGCACAACAGGATGGGCTGGTTTTCTCCACTCGACGCTTGCCGCACGATTTTCCTCTCGCCCAAACCTTCAAAGTCATCGCAAGTGGCGTGTTATCGATGCGCTTTTCTCGTGCCAACAGTGATGGGATCATCTGGTTTCGCCCAGAAGAGCAACAGGAAGTCTCATGGGCGGGCAATCCCAATAAACCTGTCGAATTCATTGAAGAAGGTCAGGAAATTCGATTGACTCCACGCACCTCGTTCGCATTATGGAAAGAATATAGCCAAGGGCAGTCACGATTATGGCTGACCTGCGAACTGGAATATGCAAAACAGTTACGCCAAGTTATCTCTTATATTATCGTCAACCGTATCAGTCTATTGACACAAATTAATGCAGAACTTGAACGCAGCAACGCCGAACTGGAAGCCTTTGCCTATGTTGTTTCCCATGACTTGAAAGAGCCGTTGCGCGGCATTCACAACTTTGCCGAATTAATAAAGATTGAAAACGACGTTCCCTCGCCTGAAAAACGCTTGCAGCGGATAGAGACCATTCTCAGCTTGGCAAATCGTATGGACAACTTATTGGAATCGTTGCTGAAATATTCGCGCATTGGTTTGAGTGAGCTTGACTTGCAAAGTACTCATATCGGTAATTTAGTCAGTCAATCTATTGATGTGTTGAAAAAAGCCAATCCTGAAATGGGTGTTACCTTCAACATTCAACCAACACTTCCCATCATGAATTGCGATCGAATGCGCGTAGAAATTATTTTTCATAATCTGATTTTGAATGCGATTAAATACAACGATAAAGCTAAAAAAACCGTAGAAATCGGCTGTAACACCAGCGTTAATCCAGCAGAATTTTATGTCCGAGACAATGGTATCGGCATTCCAGCCGATTATCACGAACACATCTTTCAGTTGTTTCGTCGTCTACACGGCTCTGATGAATTCGGCGGTGGCAATGGCACGGGTCTGACGACTGCCCAGAAAGCCATAAAACGTCACGGCGGACGCATCTGGATGGAGTCATCAGAGAACGTAGGATCTACGTTTTATTTCACCTTAGCCCCTGATCTAATTTCTAATAAGGAAGTGATGCAATGAAGAAAAATCGCCCACTGTTGATTATTGAAGATTCCGACGAAGATTTTGAAGTGACGTGTTGGGCGTTAAACAAAATCGGTTTTACCCATCCAATCGTCCGTGCCACCCACTGCGAAGAGGTGCTGTTACTTTTGCTGTCGGGGACGACACCAGCCGATTGGAACAATCTACTTCCGTGTTTAGTGTTGCTCGATCTTAATCTGCCAAGAATGAATGGCTTGCAATTCCTTCGGGACTTACGCGTTATCAAATCGCCGCCAGCGATTCCAATTGTAGTGGTATCAACCTCCAACAATCCCAGTGATGTCAGTACCAGCTATAGTTTAGGTGCAGCTGGCTATCTCTGTAAACCACTGAGCCTTGATTCCTATGTAGAGAAATTGCGTTACCTCACGCATTATTGGTTTGACGCAGTAACACTCCCTGAATAAAACCACTGAATCCCAAAAACATGACTTCTTTACTAATTGCACTGAAACAAACAACCCGACCTTATCACCAAAGCCTAGAGCAAACGCTGGATTTTCTATCCCCCAATTTGTCACACACGGATTACCTGCGTTTGATAAAAGCCTTCTGGGGCTATTATTGTCCCCTAGAAGCGCGATTAGCGCGTGTTCCAGCGTTAACAACATGGATGCCAGATTTAAGCGAACGCATCAAATTATCCTTATTGGAGAAGGATCTTGTCGCTCTAGGCGTTGAAGTAGAATCGATTGCTCAGCTTCCTCAATGCAACGAACTTCCCGCTTGCACTGATGTTGCCCAAGCTCTAGGCTGTCTTTATGTGATGGAAGGTGCGACTTTGGGTGGTCAGGTAATCAGCCGCCACCTCAAGCAATCGCTTGATCTCGATGCACGCAATGGTGCTGCTTTTTTTTCAAGTTATGGTGATGCCACTGGTTTAATGTGGCAGACATTCAGGGAGCAGTTGACGACTTTCAAGGCGGATGAAGAGCGCGTAATCGGGTCTGCCTGTATGACTTTTCTGACTCTGGAAAAGTGGTTTTCTCTTTCATGAGAAAGATGACATTATAGATAACAGCCAATAAAATGATTAAAAAACCGTTCGCGCTGAGCCTGTCGAAGCGTGAATGTGGTTCGACTGTTCGACAAGCTCACAGCTCACCACGAACGGCTTAACAATCTTGCTGACCAAAATGTTAAAAATATACGGTCAGCTACTTACGTCACGCTACTTAATTTTTCATTCACAAACAGGAACGGATTTTGCTTATTTAGCTGTATGAAAATTACCGCTTAGGAGTTGTCCATGTTCTTATCAGAAAATTATCGTAAAATCGCCTTAGAAGGTATTTGGCACAATAACATCGTCTTTTCACAGAATTTAGCCCTGTGTCCGTTGTTGGCAGTGACGGGAACAGCAACTAATGGTTTGGGAATGGGCTTGGCTACCTTGGTGGTGATTACCGCTTCCAATGGACTGATTTCCTTGTGCAGGCATTTAATTCCCTCAGAAATACGCATTCCCGTGTTTGTATTGTTAATCGCTACCTTAGTGACCTTAGTCGATTTTTTAATGAATGCGTGGGCGCATGAGTTGTACAAAGTGCTGGGGTTGTTTATCGCCTTGATTGTCACTAATTGCGCGTTATTAGGACGTGCTGAATCATTTGCTTATAAACAGCCTGTCAAAGAATCATTATGGGATGGTTTTATGATGGGCTTGGGATTTTTGTTGGTGTTGGTGGCGTTAGGTGCGGCGCGAGAAATCAGCGCGACAGGAACATTATTTGCCAATGCGTCAGTGTTGTTAGGTGAATCCTTTAAATTTTTAGAAATCACCGTTATTGCTGATTATCACGGTTTCTTATTAATGGCATTACCACCTGGGGGATTCATTATGTTGGCATTTATTATTGTCGGAAAACGGATGTGTGATGCGGCATTGGCAAAACGTAACACACCCGTTAAAACCGTTGTGATGGAGAAATAACATGAATGTAGGAGTGTGTTACGCAGAAGCCGATAGACAGAGCTGGCTACGTTTGGAAGTGCCTAATAACAGTACCGTCGAACAAGCGATTCAATTATCTGGCTTATTAACCCATTATCCAGAAATCGATTTAGCGAAACAAAAAGTCGGTATTTTCGGCAAATTAGCTAAATTGGATACTGTTGTTCAAGAAGGCGATCGCGTCGAAATTTATCGGCAAATCACCGTTGATCCTGCAATGGTACAACGCCGACGTTTGTAGTGGTATTCGTTGTTCGTTTTTTATCACTTTGTCGGGTTTATGACAAAATATTTTCATCAAAATGGGGCGTGGTTATTAATCACGCCCCATTTTTTTATGCGATTTTCCCCGAAAGACACGAAAATTCGTGTCTTTCGGGGAAAATCACTTTTTTTGGCAAGTTATTTGCTCTTTTAGAATTATATTCATTCAATTCCTCGGAGAAAACCATGCTACTTGAAAATTACCAAGCCAAAGGCTTACTCACTGTTACCTTGGTCGATGGACAAACCAGTACGGCGGGCGTTTATGCCTATCGGGGTGATTTGGTTTTAAAAGAAGGTGGCTTGCGCGAAGGCTCAACCACGGATCGCAGACCACCCGAAGCCTTGTTTATTCATTCCGCATTAATTATTGAAAATGACAAAATTAAATTTGTGAATGGTTTGTTACCGACACTCAGTTTATTGCCTGTGTTCGTTGAAAAATATAAAGCTGATATAGCGGAAGATTGCGTGGCTATTATCTATGTAGAAAATATCAGTAAAGCCCTGCAAGTTGAACTAGAAGGCGTGACTTATAAATTATTACCCTTTAAAGAAGGCTTGGTGTGGAATGAAATTCTGGAAGAATTGTATATTGAAAAAAGCGAGTTAAAAGGGCAATCGGCAGAAGATAAAGTTGCCATTGCTTACGCCGCAGCAAAAAATTACAAATCGAAAGGTGCTGTTGTCTCTTATGCTGAAGCGGAAACGTTCACCTTTGTGGTGGTGAAAGATGCCTCAGTGGGCGCGATTTAACGTTCTCATTATCTCCGTAACCATTCTCCCATGATTGGTGCTTTTGGGCGTTCTATCTTCTCGGCTAGAACGCCATTTTTTTGCTTGATGGAAACGCATCATGAGCTATCAAAACGTAACGGTCACTGATTGTGACCGACTGATTCAAGAAAATAACCCGCTGATTCTGGATTGCCGCGATGTCAAAAATTATCAAGTAGGGCATTTAGACAACGCGCTGCACGTTCACGAAGGTTTAAAAGAATCGTTAATTAAACGCGGTGATAAACAGCGGTGTTTATTAATTTATTGTTATCACGGACACGCTAGTCAACATCTAGCGGAGTTTTTTAGCGATTTTGGGTTTAAGGATGTGTATAGCTTGGAAGGTGGTTATGCGGCTTGGAAGGAGTCAAACCAGTAAAACCCTGTTCCATACCGAACAAAACCAAAAATCCTCTCTGTCATCTTTACGACAATTCAATCCAGAACAAAAAAAATAACCAAATAAATCAATAGTATAAAACAAACTATCGCTATTGGCATGACCTGTGCTTTTACTATAAGTAATACACACAATCGAGGTTAAAAACCATGCAATTACCCGTATTGAACAACGTACCTGAAGCGAAAGGCGGTTGTGCTGCCAGTTCTTGTGGTTCTACAGACAATCAAATGGACAGCTTGCCCGATTCAATTCGGGAAAAGGTACAAAATCATCCCTGTTATTCGGAAGATGCTCACCATTATTTTGCGCGTATGCACGTTGCGGTCGCACCTGCTTGTAATATCCAGTGTCACTACTGTAATCGTAAATATGATTGTGCCAATGAATCACGACCAGGTGTGGTGTCTGAGGTATTAACACCCGATCAAGCGGTTAAGAAAACAATGGCAGTCGCGGCAAATATTCCACAAATGACCGTGCTAGGTATTGCAGGGCCGGGTGATCCGTTAGCTAATCCCGAAAAAACTTTTGAAACCTTTAGACGTTTAAGCCAAGAAGCTCCCGATATTAAGTTGTGCGTCTCGACTAACGGCTTAGCATTGCCTGACGCAGTTGAAGAATTATCCAAACACAATATCGATCACGTCACTATCACCATTAACTGTGTTGATCCAAAAATCGGCGCGAAGATTTATCCGTGGATTTTCTGGAATAATCGCCGTATTAAAGGCGAGAAAGGCGCGAAAATCCTGATTGAGCAACAACAAAAAGGCTTAGAAATGCTGATTGCCAAAGGCATTTTAGTCAAAGTGAATTCAGTGATGATTCCAGGTGTCAATGACGAACATTTAGCCGAAGTTAGCCGTGTAGTGAAATCCAAAGGCGCGTTTTTACATAATGTAATGCCGCTCATTGCCGAAGCTGAACACGGTACGTTTTACGGCGTAATGGGACAACGCGGCCCAACGCCTGATGAGTTACAAGACCTGCAAGACAGTTGTTCAGGTGATATGAACATGATGCGCCATTGTCGTCAATGCCGCGCCGATGCGGTGGGTATGTTGGGCGAAGATCGGGGTGATGAATTTACTATCGACAAAATTGAAGACATGGATATTGATTACGCGGAAGCAATGGAAAAACGCAAAGTGATTCATGCCGCTATTCAAGAAGAAATGGACAGTAAACGCTTAGAAAAAGCCCAAAAAGCCGAACAGCAAAAACAACTGGAACGCCTCACGACTCGCCCTGTGTTAATGGCAGTCGCGACTAGCGGACAAGGTGTTATTAATGTGCATTTTGGTCATGCGAAAGAATTTTTGATTTATGAAGCCTCGCCTGACGGTGTGCGTTTTATCAGTCATCGTAAAGCCGATGCCTATTGCGGTGGTGATATTAGCTGCGGTGAAACTGAATCGACCTTGCAACGTACCATTCATTCGTTAGCAGGTTGTGAAGCGGTGTTGTGTTCCAAAGTCGGTTATGAGCCGTGGGAAATGTTAGAAACGGCGGGCATTATGCCAAACGGCGAACACGCGATGGAAAACATCGAAGAAGCGGTAATGGCGGTGTATCGAGAAATGGCGAAGGCTGGAAAGTTGACGGCGGAGAACGCGCCGATTAGGGCGAATGCGTAGGCGTTAATACTCGTTCCCACGCGCTGCGTGGGAATGCAGTTTAGGCGTGCTACGTCACACACCGCAGCGCGGTGTCTAAGGCATTCCCACGCAGCGCGTGGGAACGAGAACATGGCAGTGACGTGCTGCGTGGAACGAGAAGTTATCTGGAGTTTTCATCATGGCAGTAAAAATTATTGAATCTTGCGTTAATTGCTTTGCGTGTTTGCCTGTCTGTCCGAGTAACGCCATTTATGAAACTAAGCCGCATTTTTTGGTAGATGCGAAAAAATGCACCGAATGCGAAGGCGCGTATGCGGATTTTCAATGCGCTAGTATTTGCCCAGTTGAAGGCGCGATTTTAAATTCATTCGGTGAAGAAATTAATCCTGCGGGGTCATTAACAGGCATTCCACCTGAAAAAATGGCAGAAGCAATGGCAGAACTACAGGCGCATTGATATGGCTACGGTAATTTTTTACGAAAAACCGAACTGTGCTAACAACACGCGGCAAAAACGTTTGTTGACGGATGTAGGTCATACCGTCATTGCAAAAAACTTACTTACTGAAAATTGGCAAGCAGACCAACTGCGTTTATTTTTCGCTGATTTGCCCGTGCGTGATTGGTTCAACTACAGCGCACCAGCCATTAAACACGGCGAAGTTGAACCCGATAACCTCAATGCGCAGCAAGCCCTAGATTTAATGCTTATCGAGCCGTTATTGATACGTCGCCCACTTATGCAGATAGGCGAACAACGGCTAGCTGGGTTTAATTTTGAAAAAGTTACCGCGTGCTTATTAGGCTTAGCCATGAATATGGAACAGGATTTAGAAAGCTGTCCGCGTTCCGTATCTACGAGCTGCGGCAGTCATGACTAAGCCCACGCTAGTAAATGCAGAAGGTATTCCACAAGCAATCGCACTCTCTGAGCGTGTGCATTGGATAGGTGCATTAGACCCTAATTTACGAACCTTCGATATTATTTTAAAAACCGCTAATGGCACCAGCTATAACGCTTACACAGTACGCGGTAGTGCAGGCGTAGCGGTAATTGATACCGTGAAAGAAGGTTTCGCGGGTGATTTTTTTGCTCGTTTGGAATCAGTCGCCCGTTATGACGAAATCAGCGTCATTGTCCTGAATCACTTAGAGCCAGATCATTCTGGGGCATTACCTGAGTTGATGCGCCGTGCGCCGCAAGCGCGGTTATATATTTCGCAAAAAGCCCAGTCGATGCTGAAAGCGTTATTGAAACAGGATGAATTCGATTTTACCCCCGTACTGACGGGTGACACGGTAACGCTAGGCGATAGAACCTTAAGTTTTTTACACACCCCGTATTTGCATTGGCCTGATACCCAATGCACGCACTTGATTGAAGAAAAAATTCTATTTTCGGGTGATGTGTTTGGTTGTCACTTTTGTGATACGCGGTTATTTAATGACGAAGTGGGCGATTTTCGCTTTTCGTTTGAATATTACTACGCGCACATCATGCGACCGTTTAAAACTTATGTGAATACCGCCTTAGATATTATTGAACCACTGTTACCGTTGAGTAAAATTCTACCCGCGCATGGTCCATTTTTATGCGATCAACCGCAACGTTATGTGCAGCGTTACCGCGAACTGTCACGGTCTGCGTTACAAAGTGAAATCAGCGCGAATGAGAAAACCTTATTGATTTTCTATATCAGCTCTTACGGCAATACCCGACACATGGCAGAAGCCATTTATGAAGGCGCGATGGCGGTCGAAAACGTGCGCGTATCACTCTATGACTTGGAAGGCAGCGAAATATCGCCGTTTGTCGATTTGATTGAGAGTGCGGACGGTATCGTATTTGGTACGCCAACCATTAACGGCGATGCAGTCAAACCCGTGTGGGATTTATTATCGTCACTGGCAGTAGTCAGCATGAAAGGCAAACTGGGAGGTGTGTTCGGTTCATTCGGCTGGACAGGCGAAGGCGTAAAAATGGTTGAAGACCGTTTACGCGGTCTTAAGTTGCGCGTTCCCATTGCAGGAATTCGCATTAAACTCATTCCGACTGATGAAGAAATTGATCAGTGTCGTGAATTCGGGCATGAATTAGCGCAAGAACTACTGGGTTTAAGGAAATCCAAAGTAATTGATATGGCTGATCTTGCTTAACTACTTTAACTTAACAAAAGGAAACACATCATGGCAAAAGCATCAATTACCTTCGAAGATATTAACGTTACCGTTTCTGCACCCGCAGGTACCCGCGTTATTGAAATTTCTGAAAAAGTTGGTTCAGCAATTACTTACGGTTGCCGTGAAGGCGAGTGTGGCACTTGTATTATGAAAGTCACCGAAGGCTGGAACAACTTGAGTGAACCCTCTGTTTTAGAGGATAAAATTCTAAGAGAAAACATGGCGGGTAAACATAACCGTCTAGCCTGTCAAGCACAGGTCTTAGGTGGTGTTATTCGAGTCAAACCCGTTTAATTAAATAACAAGGAGTTTTTTATGGCATTAATTACTTTTTCTAACCCAGACTACCGCGATAAAACTGTCTATGCGGTGGCAGGTAGCCACACTGAAAATATTTTAAAAATCGCGCGGGAAAATAAAATCCCCATTAATTTTGAATGCGAAGATGGCGAATGTGGTACTTGTTTAGTGCAAGTCAGCAGTGTGGACGATAAACACCAACGCATGGGCGGACCTTTAACTGAAAAAGAAAAAAAGGTCTTACAAGAAATCGGCAAAATCACCAAAGAAGAAATGGAACAGATGATTGTTGACGATTTGCCTTCAAAATGGCGTTTAGCGTGCCAAATGGTCGTTAGGGACGAAGATATACTCGTCCAATACTAAAAAAACAGACCATGACACTTCAACACATCGACAGGGAAGCTATTTATTCTCAGCTTACTCGACACACCATCAACGACCCTAATCATGAATGGTTGGCGTGTATGGTTAGCGTGTGGTGTGTAGGTGACAGCGTATTGCCTGATTATTTGGGTTTGGAGTGTCATGACTTTGCCGCGTTAAAAAAACATTATTTTGCTGATTATCCGCTACCCGAACACGCTCCATCAGGCAAACAATTGGATTTTAGTCGTATGCTGGAACGGCAAGATTTAATTAACTTACTCAAACAATACAGCCGTCCAGAAATCGTTGAAAGCGACTGGATAATTGGATTGCTAGTTGCGGGTTGTTTAGGCGACGATCATCTGTGGCATGATTTAGGCTTATGGTCACGCCCGCAACTCACCGCCTTGTTACATTACAATTTTCCCGAATTAGCGGCGAGAAATACCCATGACATGAAATGGAAAAAATTCCTCTACAAACAATTGTGTGAGGAAGAAGGTATCTATTTATGCCGTGCGCCCTCGTGTCAGGTTTGTGTAGATTATGGGCAATGTTACGGTTCAGAAGAGTAATTGATACAAAGTCGAGTAGTTTGTTAAATAATTCGATACCTCAAATTTGTTTCATAGTAATGCCTAAGGTCTGAATACGATAGGCGATTTGTCGTGGTGTCATGTTTAATATGCGTGCGGCTTTGGCTTGTACCCAACCGCTTTGTTCTAAGGCGGCAATGACGCGTTCACGGTCATCCATGTTTTCATCATTAAAATCAACGATGCGATTATTGACGGTCGGTTTTTGACTAATACCGCTGCCGATTTCGTCTTCTAAGCCTGTACTGACCATCACATCCCGATCAATAATGCCGTTGGTACTCATAATAGCAGCGCGTTCTAAGCGATTAGCTAATTCGCGGACATTACCTGGCCAGTTGTGTTTCATTAATAAGCGTATCGCGCTTTCTTTGATTTCTAACGGGCGGTCGTCTTGTTGTTTGGAAATTCTGCTCAATAAAAATTCCGCTAATTGCGGTATATCTTCACTGCGTTCACATAATGCTGGCATATTGATGGGCATGACATTGAGCCGATAATACAAGTCTTCGCGGAAATTGCCGATGGTTACTTGTTCTTCGAGATTGCGATTAGTAGCAGCAATAATACGAACATTAACGTGTAAAGTTTGTGTACCACCGACGCGTTCAAATTCACCCTCTTGTAACACTCGCAATAATTTGGCTTGAAAGGACGCTGATATTTCACCAATTTCATCGAGAAACAGTGTGCCGTTATTCGCTAGTTCAAAGCGTCCTTTGCGTAATCCGACCGCGCCGCTGAACGCGCCTTTTTCATGCCCGAACAGTTCCGATTCCAATAAGGTATCAGGTAACGCTGCGCAATTGAGTTTTACAAAAGGGCCACTGGCGCAACCTGAATTAAAGTGAATAGCGTTGGCAACCACTTCTTTACCTGTACCAGATTCGCCGCGTATTAACACAGTGGTATTCCATTTTGCCACTTGGCGAATAACATCAAATACTTTGAGCATCGGCGATGAATGCCCAATGATATTCTCAAAGCCGTAGTTTTTAATTAACGCTTGTTTGAGATGATCGCGTTCATTGAGCAAATCGCGTTGTTTGCGTTCGATACTGCGCAGCATTTTGACGCTTTGGGCGATAAGATTCGCCACCATTTCCATAAACCGCGCACGTTCGTCCAAAAAGTGATTATTGTCAGGTTGTGCAGCTAGCACACCGACTAAATCACTTTTTTCTAAAAAAATGGGCGATCCGATAAACGGTAATTCAGGATCATACAGCCCTAAGCGTCCTAAAAATCGCGGTTCATCAGCCACTTTATCAACCACAATAGTGCTACCCGCATCGAGAATTGCACCCATTAAGCCTTCGCCTGCATGGTAGCGTATTGGTTGGTTGGGTTTGCCTGAGTCATGGGTATGCACGGCACAAACTATCATGCTGTCATCGTCAATTTCGCGTAGCGTTATCATGCCTGAGCGCATACCCGCCTTTTTGTGCAAAATCTCCAATATGCCTTGCAGTTTTGCCTGTAATTCATACGAACTGTTCAGCACTTGGCTAATCAGATACAGGGTATCGAGTTCGGCTTCTATCAGTTGTAAGCGTTCAGACATGAGTCACCTCCAACCGTGAACTTTTATGCAGAGGAAAACTTAATTGAAAGCAGCACCCTTGTTCAACGTCATTATCGATGTCAATCAACCCATTGTGTTGACTAACAATTTCTTTAGCAATCACCAAACCCATACCTGCGGTATTACTGCCTTTATTGGTGGTGTAGAACGGCTCAAATATTTTTGAGCGTTTATCACAAGGAATACCATTGCCGCTATCGCTAATACGCACAATCAGTAAATTGGCTTCGGTTTGTGTGCTAATACTGAGCTGTTTATTCGGGTTTTCGCTTTGAATCATCGCGTCGATGGCGTTATCAATTAGTTGTTTAAACAAAATCCGTAGTCTATTTTCTGAGCCTAAAATAGTGGGCAAATGGGCTAATGGTCGCCATTGCACGTCAATGTTATGGGTCAATAGGCTTTGTTCTTCCAACAGCAATACTTCGTGCAGAATTTGATTAAGATTCACAGGCATTTCCGCGCTATGGTAAATCACAGGAATGCACGCTTGCATGGTCGCTACCGCATTTTTACCCGATGTTTGAATTTGTTGCAGAATATTAATCAAGTGGATATTTTTTTCATCGCGTTTGTGGAGCAAAATTTGTTCAGCGGCGCTGATTTGATTCATCGGCATTTGAATTTGATGAATTGCACCCAATAGCGTTTCGCGAATGCTACGCACGCGCTCATCTTCTGCCATAATGGTTTTTAAGGTTTGTAAATGTAACGCCTCGATATGCTGACGTTGTTTAGTAATATCGGTCAGCGTCAGAATCAGGTATTTTTTCTGATTATTGGCAAAAAAAGAATCCGCCGACACTTCGTTTTCAACAAACCAATTACCCGCACAAGAAAACCAGCGTGCGCCTTGCCCGCCTTTCGTTTCTACTCTAAATTCTCGATTAGTGAAACCTTGATTATTGTTTTGTAACTCCAGCCATGCTTCGGTCATTTCATCACGCAATAATTGCAGAAAAAAATGCGCGGGTTCACTCTTATCCAAATCGCTAACTAAGGCTTTGTATAACTGATTATCTAAAACAACGCGGTCGTTATCATCAATTACTACCATTGCAATCGGTGAAGAATTAATCACTGACTCAATCAATAATTTTTGATTACTAACTTTTTTCTCTACTTCATGCGATGCCGTTATATCGCGGTGCATACCGATATAATGAGTAATCACACCCAAGGCATTGACGATAGGCGCGATGGTTAAATCCGCTAAATAACGTTGCCCCAATTTATGGCGATTAACCAATTGACCTTGCCAACTTTCCTTACGACAAATAGTACGCCACAGCGTTTGATAGACCTGTCTTGGGGTGGATTTATCGGATAACAGTGATTCGTTCTCACCCAACACATCGTCAGGTGCATAGCCAGTTACACGGCAAAATTCTTTATTCACATAAATAATTTTGGCTTTTTTGTCGGTGATAGAAATTGCTATCGGAGCTTGTTCAACTGTTTCGACAAACAAGCGCAATGTTTCCTGCTCGGCATCGCTTTCGCTCAATGCAGACATCATTGAGTAGTTTCGAGTGATATGGTTTTTTAAATACTGAAGGGCTGATTTATTCATGGGAGTAGAAAGACGGCAAGTCATAATAGGATTTATCAAGCAAAAATAACGCCATAAATATCAAGGGCATTACTAATGTAGCGATTGCTATGATTAGCAGGCTCTGACGTAGAAATGATAGTAATGTCTAATTTAAATAATTAACCGTGTTGCTGTTGTACGATTCACAACAGTGCATAAGTATTTTTTTGGTGCAGGTTCAAAGCTCTTTCGGTTTAATAAAACCCGTCTTACGGAACACGCTGAACAAACGTTATTTGGACAGCGTGTTATTGAATTGAGAAAAAACGCTAGTTCCTGAATTTCGCAACGCTCAATACAGGGGTACTTTCTACAAAATTGCTTCAACACTCAAGTCTTCTACCCAGCAACCAATTGGTTCGCTTAAATTCAACAGCTCATCTTCAAAGCGTACTAAAAAAACCGCCCGTTCAGGTTGCTCTTCTACATGACCTATGAGCGTGATAACACCGCGTGTGCCTGCGGGGGCTAATATTTCGCCTTCGCTACCGTTTGGCATAGAGCCGTCATCAATAATGTTATGGGCGGCATAAACCATATCGCCTATTTCTAAATCAGTTACTTTCATCGTATTTGCTCCAAATAAATTGTAGTAAAGCTTACAAAACGTTGCTGTGCGTGTGTGCTTAAAGCCCTTTTTCTGTTGTCTTTAGCCTGTTAATGCCCATTAAACAAGGCGTTACCTAACTGGCATACAGGTTGCTATAAGTATAAACAAGAACAATGCCACTCTTCAGGAGCGTTACCAATGATTACCCTAACAGACAAAGCAATCAGCGCAGTCGGTCGCTTTATTGCCAGTTCAGAAATGCCCACAGCGGGTTTGCGTATCGAAGCAACCGATGGCGGTTGTTCAGGTTTGCAGTACGGTTTAAAACTAGAAGTTACTCAAAATGACGATGACACCGTGATTGATTGCGGCACGGTAAAAGTGTTTGTTGCGGCAAGTAGTTTGCCAGCACTAGATGGTATGTCGGTAGATTTTATCGACAGTATCGAAGGCTCAGGATTTAAGTTTACTAATCCTAATGCGGTGAAAAGTTGTGCGTGCGGGACATCGTTCTCGACTGAAAATAACGGCGGTGACGCTAAAACCTGTACACCACACTAAGAGGAAACCGTCATGTGGGATTATTCAGATACAGTTAAAGAACATTTTTTCAATCCAAAAAACGCGGGTGCAGTGGCTGATGCTAATGCCACGGGTGAAGTGGGTTCTATCAGTTGTGGAGATGCTCTACGTTTAACATTAAAAGTTGATGACGAGAGCGAAATTATTTTAGAAGCGGGTTTTCAAACCTTTGGTTGTGGTTCAGCGATTGCCTCGTCATCGGTGTTAACCGAAATCATCAAAGGCATGACTTTGGATGAAGCCTTAAAAGTCACTAACCAAGATATAGCGGATCAACTCGAAGGCTTACCACCTGAAAAAATGCACTGTTCGGTGATGGGGCGCGAGGCTTTACAAGCGGCGATTGCCAATTATCGCGGCGAAGAATGGCGCGACGATCACGAAGAAGGCGCGTTAATCTGCAAATGTTTTGCCATTGATGCGGTGATGATTGAAGAAATGGTGTGGGCGAATAAATTACGCACCGTTGAAGATGTTACTAACTTCACCAAAGCGGGTGGCGGTTGTGCAGCCTGTCATGAAGATATTGAAGCGATTTTAGAAAAAGTGTTAGCGGAAAAAGGCGAAAAATTTGATCCTAGCGTTTGCTCAAAACCAGAAGACAAGCAAAAAGCGGCAACGCCAGAAAAAATCGCAGCGGTGAAAACGCCATTGACCAATTTGCAACGCATTAAAAAAATTGAAGAAGTTTTAGAGTCGCTACGCCCTGCATTAATGGCAGACGGTGGTGATGCAGAATTGGTCGAAGTTATCGGCAATACCGCTTATGTCAACATGACTGGGGCGTGTAATGGTTGCAGTATGGCGGCGATGACAATTGCAGGTATTCAGCAACGGCTGATGGAAGTGATGGGCGAGTTTATTAAAGTCGTGCCTGCTTCTGAAATGAAAAAATTGGTCAATATTGAGGTGGCGTAATGAGCGACATCTACCTAGATAACAACGCCACCACCAAAGTAGACCGTGCAGTGGTCGATGCCATGATGCCCTATTTTCTTGAGCAATACGGCAATCCGTCTTCGATTCATAAATTCGCCGATGGTGTTGCGCGTGGTCTTAAGCAAGCACGGCAACAAGTACAAGCCTTAATCGGTTGTGAACATGATTCTGAAATTATTTTCACCTCCTGCGGTACAGAATCCAATACCACCGCGATTTTATCCGCGATCAAATGCCAACCCAATCGCAAAGAAATCATCACTACGATGGTTGAGCATCCTGCCATTTTAGGGGTATGCGATCAATTGGAAAAAGACGGCTACACCATCCATCGTTTACCTGTGGATAAATGTGGTCGATTGAATCTCGAAAGCTATAAAAAAATGCTCTCTGAAAATGTTGCGTTAGTGACAGTCATGTGGGCAAACAATGAAACAGGAACACTATTCCCAGTTATTGAAATGGCAGAATTAGCCAATGCCGCAGGGGTAATGTTTCATACCGATGCAGTGCAGGCGGTCGGCAAAATTCCGATGATGCTGGCAGATACCAAAATCGATATGCTGTCTTTATCAGGGCATAAATTACATTCGCCTAAAGGTATCGGTGTTTTATATTTGCGTCGTGGTGTCCGTTATCGCCCGTTATTGCGCGGTGGTCATCAAGAACGCGGTCGTCGCGCAGGTACTGAAAACACTGCGTCGATTGTTGGCTTGGGAAAAGCCTGTGAATTGGCGTTGCAACACATTGAATTTGAAAATACCAAAGTCAAAGCCATGCGTGATCGTTTAGAACGCGGCATTATTGACAGCGTACCGCACAGTTTTGTCACGGGTGATTTGAATAATCGTTTGCCTAACACCACTGACATTGCCTTTGAATATATCGAAGGTGAATCTATTTTGATGTTGCTGAATAAGGCAGGTATTGCGGCTTCTAGCGGTTCGGCGTGTACCTCAGGCTCATTGGAACCTTCTCACGTTATGCGGGCAATGGATATTCCTTACACCGCCGCACATGGCACGATACGGTTTTCATTCTCTCGCTATAACAGTATGTCTGAAGTTGATGAAGTGTTAAAAGTCATGCCTGGCATTGCCGCAACACTCAGAAAATTATCGCCATATTGGTCGGGTGACGCGCCTGTGGCGAATCCTGAACAAGCGTTTGCACCCACTTACTCTTAATCTGCCATGAACACGCCTAGCCGCCATATTATCATTGACGACACCACCCTACGAGACGGTGAACAATCCGCTGGCGTGGCGTTTTCTCTGGAGGAAAAACTTGATATTGCTAGTCAATTGGCAGCGTTGGGTGTGCCTGAATTAGAGTGTGGTATTCCCGCAATGGGTGCAGTCGAGCGTGAAGAAATTCAAGCCATCGCCGCGTTAAAACTGCCCAGTAAATTATTGGTGTGGTCAAGAATGCGCCGTGATGATCTTGCCGTGTGTGTTGGTCTGAATGTCGATATGATTGATTTGTCTATTTCTGCCTCCGATCAACACATCCAACACAAACTGAAACGCGATAGACAATGGGTGTTAAACACCATTACTGCCTGTGTTCAAGAAGCTCGAAATCTAGGTTTAAATGTTTGTGTCGGCATGGAAGATGCGTCCCGTGCAGACTTAGATTTTATTCTGGCGATTGCAGAAACCGCACAAGCGGCGGGTGCAAGTCGTATTCGTTACGCCGATACAGTCGGTATTAGCGAACCGTTTGGCGTATTTGCCGCGATACAAAAAATCCGCGCCGCGACTGATTTAGATATTGAAATGCACGCCCACGATGATTTAGGACTGGCAACCGCTAACACACTCGCCGCCGCTTTAGCTGGTGCAACCCACGTTAATACTACCGTCAACGGTTTAGGTGAACGCGCAGGTAATGCGGCTTTGGAAGAAGTGGTGGTGGGGTTGACGCAACTCTACAATTTTCAAACGGGCTGTGTGTTACAAAACTTCCCTCTATTATCAGAAAAAGTTGCTCGCGCTTCAGGTGATGCGATTGGTAGCCGTAAAAGTTTAATCGGCAAATCAGTATTCAGTCACGAAGCGGGCATTCATGTTGATGGTTTATTAAAAGACTTCAACAATTATCAAGGCGTAGACCCAGCGATAGTTGGGCGTAGTCATCAATTAGTGCTGGGTAAACATTCGGGTACTCAAGGCGTGATTCATGCCTACAAGCAATTAGGCATACCCGTTAATCGTAGCCAAGCACAGGCGTTATTAACGCAAGTTAAACAGTTTGTCAGCAGCACCAAACGGTCACCATTAGCCATAGACCTAAACCGTTTTCACCAAAATCTTGAGGTATTGTCATGAATGAATCGAATGATAGACAAACAGATGAACACGATACAGAAGATAAAATAACTGTAACCATCATCGAACCCTGCGATGAATATCCAGGTTCGTTTTTTCGTGTTCCAGCTCCACCTAGTTTATATGCGGCTTGGAGCTTGAGCTAATGGTTATGGTCATGCCCAATAACGCGATAAAACACGCGCATAAACCACAATCGCTGTTGGCACAGTGGATTGAAGATGTGCATTGCGTTTTTGGACGTGACCCTGCCGCACACAATGTCTGGGAAATTTTGCTCACATATTCAGGAGTTCATGCGGTGTTGTTTCACCGCGTCAGCCATCGTTTATGGCGAGCCAATTGGAGATTAACAGCTCGCTTGCTGGGTGCATTTAGTAAGTTCCTAACATCTGTCGATATACACCCTGGTGCGACCATCGGAAGACGATTATTTATCGATCATGCTCTCGGTGTAGTCATCGGTGAAACGGCGGAAGTTGGCAACGATGTCACTTTGTACCACGGTGTTACTTTGGGTGGCACAACGTGGCATAAGATTAAACGCCATCCAACCTTAGGCGATAACGTATTAGTCGGCGCGGGTGCAAAAATTTTAGGCGCGATTACCTTGGGCAATAACGTCAGAGTCGGTGCAAATTCAGTGGTGGTGAAAGATGTGCCTCCTTGCTGCACCGTGGTAGGTATTCCTGGGCGCATTATTCAAACCAAAGGTACACAAATACAAAATCCGTCTGGCATGGACTTAAACCATCATTTAATTCCTGATCCAGTCGGCAAAGCCATCGCCTGTTTAGTGGAACGACTTGATGAACTCGAAGCCAAACAAGCTGCCACCAGTGTTGATGTTGAAAAGGAAGAAAACTGCGACAGTTGCGAAGCCGAAACAATCTGCGCTTCCAAACAAACCAGCACGGTAGTAATACGACCATGAGTATGGATTTATTAGATTTTGAAGCCGAAGGGCTGTATTTTGAACAAACCGATGTGGCAGGCGTAAAAGAATTATTAGCCGAAGCAGCAGAAAATTATGCCGATGGTAAGGCAGAGTTTCCATTATTACGCGCTTATTTTCTTGCTCCTGAATCGCTGAATGTTTTAGTGGCATTAAACCGTTTTTATTATTACCAGCATCGGCTAGAAGATGCGTTATTAGCGACTTATAAAGCCTTGGCGGTGATACGAGCCAGCATTGATTTCCCCGAACACTGGCAAGATTTACAGCAACAGCACATAGACAACACAGCCAATCTAACCCAAGTACGCTTGTATTTATTCACACTGAAAGCGGTTGGTTTTTTGAATATGCGCTTGCATCGTTTGGAACTGAGTGAACAGATTTTTAAGAAACTCATCAGTCTGGACAGTAAAAACCGTATCGGAGCGCAAGCCTTGCTGGATTTGCTAAAGAATTTGTAGTTTTCTCGTTCCCACGCGCTGCGTGGGAATGCAGTCTCAACGCGCCGCGTTGATTAGACCGCAGCGCGGTCTGTATGAATTCCCACGCAGCGCGTGGGAACTAGGTAAAAAAATTTAAAAAAACCGAGAGAAATACCATGTTAAAAGAAAAAACCAATTCCATCATAGCGATAGCGGGAGCTTTGTTTTTCGTTGTGTTGGTTATTTATTTAACTATGCAGGATTCTTCTGCCATAGGTCCTTTGTAAACACAGGAGAAACCGCATGAATTTTGAAGACGACTTAGAAGACCTAGAATCCGCTGAAGACTTTTTACAATACTTTGCTATTTCTTACGAACCTAGCGTAGTCCATGTGAATCGTCTGCACATTCTGCAACGCTTTCATGATTATTTGCTGCAAGCCTCTGACAATATGCCAGACGATGAACAAGCAAAGCGGGCGGTGTACACCAAATTGCTGGAACGGGCGTATCAAGATTTTGTTGAATCCGATGCCCAAACTGAAAAAGTTTTTAAAGTATTTAACATGGGCATAGGCGAACCACTAAGCATTTTTGTCCCTTTAACTGACATTAAATAACGAGCTTGTCGAATTATGAAACCCGAACGCTTTGACGAAGGTCGTTTTGAATTTGGCGAAGATGTGCGCGTCACGCGTAATATTCGCAATGACGGCACTTACCCTGGTATGGAAGTCGGCGAGTTATTAATACGCCGTGGCAGTGTTGGCAATGTGGTTGAGGTGGGTACATTTTTACAAGATCAAGTTATTTTTACGGTACATTTTTTGCAACAAGGACGCATGGTCGGTTGTCGTTTAGAAGAGCTATTGGGCTTGGATGAAGCGTGGCAACCTAGCCGCTTTGAATTTCGAGATCAAGTATTATGCGGCATAGATCTAGCGATAAAAGGCGAAATTTTGGTTCAACGTGAGACTCAAGGCGAGGTAGTCAAAGTTCTACGCGACTTAGACCCCGTCCAATATCACGTTCTATTTCGTGATCGGGTATTTCAAGTTCCAGAACCTGCTTTAATGCCCGCTTCTGAGAAATTTATCGAGCCAGAGTCATGAGTGAACCTTATATTTTGCTCAGAGCCGCCTTAGGGTTGTTTAAAAAATCACCCACCGAATTAGGCGATGCTGAATTACAACAAGTGCAGCGACAAGCGCGTAATGAACTGGCGATTGAAAACCGCGTGTTAAATACCCCCGAAGCCACGGGCGTAATTATTAGTGAGCAAGAAGTACAACACGCATACCAAGAAATTAAAGCGCGTTATGATGACGAAAGCCATTTTTTAGCTGAGTTAAGCAAAAATTCCCTTAATGAAGCTAGTTTACGCGGCGCGTTGTTTCACCAATGTAAAGTCAATGCCGTATTGGATCGGGTCGGTAGTCGCTCGATAGACATTAATGACGTGGATATAGGTCTGTATTATCACCTACACCCTGAAAAATTTTCAGTCCCTGAACGCCGCGCCGTCAGTCATATTCTTATCAGTATCAACCCAGACTATTCGGAAAATACGCGTGAAGCAGCGTTACAAAGAGCCAAAGAACTACGCGAAAAACTGCTTAAAAAACCCTATAAATTTGCTGACTTGGCATTAAGACACTCTGAATGCCCAACTGCATTACAAGGTGGCGACTTAGGTATTGTTCCGCGTGGCACTTTATACGCTGAATTAGATGCGGTGTTGTTCACTCTCAAAACAGGTGAAATTAGCACGGTAATTGAATCGGAAATTGGTTTGCATATTCTGCTTTGTAAACACATACACAAAGCCGAAACCATATCACTAGGCAAAGCCACGCCAAAAATTCGTGCGTTGATGGAAGAACGAGCTAGACAAAATTGCATCCGCGCTTGGTTAGCAGGTTTGCCTAAAGAATAATATTTGGTAATGTTAAAGACGTGATTAATCGCGTCTCTACCAAACCAATGCGACCACTTGGTTTTTTACCCTTACCTAAGATTTAAATAAAAATTAACGGATGGCTTTCATGACGACTAACGACAGCAAACATTGTTCTTTTTGTGGCATACCTCAATCAGCGAGCGTGCCGTTAATTGCAGGTGCGGAAGGTTATATTTGTGAAGCCTGCGTGCTGCTTGCCAGTCAGGTAGTCACTAGCTGGAGCAAGAAAAAAGAACTGGCTGATATGCAGGGCGAATTACCCAAGCCCGCAAAGATTAAAGCGCACTTAGACGAATACATCATTGGTCAACATCTGGCGAAAGAAATTCTGTCAGTCGCGGTTTATAACCACTACAAGCGACTAAAGCATGAAAGCGGTGATGCAGGTTTGGGTGAATTCAATCATGACATTGAAATCGGTAAATCCAATATTTTATTAATAGGTCCATCGGGAACGGGTAAAACTTTATTAGCAAGCACCTTAGCCAAAGTGGTTGGTGTACCGTTTGTGGTTGCTGATGCGACGACTTTAACCCAAGCGGGTTATGTTGGTGATGATGTAGAAAATATTTTAGTGCGCTTACTGGACGTTGCCGAAGGTAATATTTCTAAAGCGGAATGGGGCATTGTCTATTTAGACGAAGTCGATAAAATTGCTCGCAGCCCTGAACAACAAACGGGAACGCGTGATGTATCAGGCGAAGGCGTACAACAAGCCTTGTTACGTTTAGTGGAAGGCTCACACGTCAAAATATCCACCAAAGGTCAACGCAACAAAGATGGTGAAACACTGATAGACACCCGCAATATTTTATTTATCGCGGGAGGCTCTTTCCCTGGTTTAGAAAAATACGTTGAAAAACGCTTAATGCCGACTAACTCAGCCATTGGTTTTCATGCGGAAATGAATGATACTTCTGAAAAACCGTCTTTAGAAGCCATGCTCAACGCGACTCAACCCAGCGATTTACGCAAATTCGGCTTAATTCCTGAATTTATCGGACGTTTCCCCATTCTTGCCCCATTAGAACCATTGGACGTAGAATCGTTGATTCAAATATTAACCGAGCCAAAAAATGCGTTGGTTAAGCAGTATCAACAACTGTTTTCCTACGATGGCGTGATGCTGAATTTTGACCATGACGCGCTGATAGAAATTGCGCAAAAAGCCATAGAGCGCGAAACAGGGGCGCGGGGTTTACGCAGCATACTTGAACATTTATTACGCAAAACCATGTTTGACATACCGTCGCGGATTGACATCGAGCAGTGTATTATCAGTGCTGAAACGGTGCGCGGTGAAGCTGAGGTGAGTTTGGTCTATAAAGACGATGGGCAACGCCGTCAACAAGCAGGCGAATAGTATTTACTTACAAAACTTAAAGCAACGAGATACCCAATGACAACCGAAGAAAAAATTAAGAAACAACTCGCCGATCACTCCATTATTCTTTACATGAAAGGCATACCAACTAATCCTGAATGTGGCTTCTCTGCTAAAACCGTGGGCATACTAAACGCAACCACGATTCCATTCGCGTTCGTCAACGTGTTAGCCGCGCCGTTCATCCGTGAAAAACTACCAAAAATGTCCCATTGGCCTACCTTTCCACAATTATTCGTTAACGGTGAATTAGTCGGTGGTTGTGACATTGTTGAAGCTATGTCTAACGATGGCTCATTATTACCCTTACTACAATCGGCAAAAAAAGCCGATGATGCCCCAAAAGCGGAAGGCTTAACGGATAGCGATATTGAGTTGTTAGTGAAAACAGGCATAGCCGATAGCCAAGTATTTATCGAAGGGGCAGGCTGTGATTTTACCGTCACCGTTATCAGTGAACAATTTGCTGATTTAACTATCGTGAAAAAACAGCAGTTAGTCATGGCAACGCTTGCTGAAGCCTTAGGCAGTGGCAAACTTCATGCGGTGAGTGTACAAACCTATACGCCTAATGAATGGCAAGCCAAATCAGCCAATAGTGCCAGTGGTTTGTTGCAAATTAGTTTGTAGCGTTAATAGATGTCTGGTTAGCAACCCAGATTAGCTCATCAATGCCTAAGCAAAGGCTAAGTCAGCTTGACCATCTACTAACTGATCTAATATAGCCGCATTATTTAAACCGTTCAACTGATAGCCCATCTTCTTTGGGAATATGGGCTAGGAGAAAAACGTAGGAGCTATCATGCTAGAAGAATCTGCCATCGTAGTAAAAATAGACAACGGGCAAGTGTGGGTGATTGGCACGCAAAACAACGCTTGTGCAGGCTGTGCGCAAAAAACAGGCTGTAGTTCCAATGCCTTAGACAGTGTATTGAAAAAAAAGCCCATCCTCGTTGATAGCGAACTTGCCTTAAAAACGGGCGATACCGTGGTGGTCTCTATTGAAGAAGGCGAATTACTACGCGCCGCATTTCTCATGTATTTGTTACCCGTGTGCGCTTTATTCACAGGTGCAGGAATCGCTGATAGTCTAATCAATCATGCCACGCCTTACGCCGATTTATGGATAGCCACCAGTGCTTTAATCAGCCTTGCACTGGCTTTTTTAGCCATTCAAAAAATCCAACAATACGCGTTGCTCAATTACTACGCGCGTCCTGTCGTCATTAAAAAATGTTGAGCTATGATGAATGTTTGGGCTATCGACAAAGACGCGTCACTAAAAGTCTTGCTGATTGAATTAGTACACCGTTATGGCGAAAACACCATTCTGCTAAACGAATTAGAACAACATAAACAAGCCATTGAAATTTTCACCCCAGAGCATCCAAAACTCCGCGCCTATATTTACACTTTCGGGCAATCAGTGGGACATTACGGTATTGATCTCAAATATCCCATCGTTACCCATAACATCGTTGGCGAAAATGAAGACCAAAGCTTAGCGCAGATAATGTCTATTCTGGAATCGCATCTTTTTTCATAAATGGCTTATATTTTATTTACCTAAGCAATTCTTTTTGCTGATCTTTAAATAACTGTAAGCTTCGATAAGTGGCTTGTACGGTTTTACGCGGGGTAATGGTTGCGCCAGCAAATTGGTCAAATTGCCCGCCATCTTTTTTGACTGCCCATTTTTCTGGGCTTAAATTTTCTAAAGAAAAACCGTTAAAACTTAAAATCCACGGTGATTTTGCCAGTTCAATTTTATCGCCTAAACCTGGGGTTTCTTTGTGGCTTAATACTCGCACACCTAGCACATTGCCGTTACGATCTATGCCGATAATCATATCAATCGCGCCTGAATATCCGTCTGGAGCAGTGAATTTAAAGGCGACGGCGGTGACTTCACCTGCTTTTTTGGCTTTATAAACCAGCGTTTCTGCTGTGCCTATGTTGTATTGGGCAGAGGGAATCATTACTGTATCTTGTAGCAAATCGTTATCGTACAGCGTGGCGGGGACAACTTCGGCGAGCGAGTGTTTTAAATCTTCGTCTAGGCGTTGTTGTATTGAGCCTTGGGTACTGCAATTGGTAACGCCTAGCAGCACACTGGCAAGTAAGGCAAAACCTGCCAATATGCCTGTTTGAAATTCCAGTTTTGGTCTGAGAGTTGCTAAATGATCGGGGGCTAACCAGCGTTTTAACCACGCGAGAGTAGCGGCGATTTTTTCACGGTGAGCGGGGCTGAGTGTCATTTTTTCGTTCTCTGTTTAGGTTTAGACTTGCGAGGTTTTAAAAATCTCGCAGGTCTTGATTATGACTTATTTGCTTATTTCCAACGGTTTACCGTGGCGGTCACGTCCATAAATACGCGGTTTGATGTAATAATCGATTAACGGCGTGGCAGCATTCATCAACAACACAGCAAACGCCGCTCCTTCGGGATAAGCTCCCCAAGTGCGAATGACAAAAATCAATAAGCCACAGCCTACACCGAAGACCAATTGTCCTGTTGGCGTATTCGGTGAAGTAACATAATCAGTGGCGATAAAAAATGCGACCAAAAACATAGCTCCTGAATTCAGATGTAAAAATGGGCTGACATAATGACCGCTATCGGCTAAATGAAACCCGCTGGATAGTAAAAACACCGTGGCTAATAATGCGACGGGGATATGCCATGTAATAATTTTTTGTTGCATCAGCCACACGCCGCCACCTGCCAATAATAGCGTGGAAGTTTCGCCTAAACTGCCGCGTGTCCATCCGAAAAAATTGCTGATAGATGAATACTCTTTCAGAATGTCTGGCAGTAAACGGTTTTGAGAAAATTCGGTTTTGATAAAGCCCAAAGTCGTTGCACCTGTCATGCCATCGGGTACGATACTAGAAAAAGTAATACGCCAACTTTCCATGATGTCGGGTGAGCTGGGAAAAAATAATGGCGACACATTTGCCCAAGTAGTTAGTTCAATCGGGAAGGAAATCAGCAACGCGACTCTGGCTAACATGGCGGGATTAAATAAATTCTGTCCCAAGCCACCATAAACTTGTTTACCTAAAATAATGGCAAAACCTGAGCCGACTACGCCTACCCACCACGGTGCAAACGGAGGTAAAGTCATAGCAAGCAACCAAGCGGTTAATAAGGCTGATCCGTCAAATAGTGTCGCTTTGATAGGACGACCTGCCAGTTTTAAACAGCAGGCTTCAAAAAATAATGCTGAGACAAGCGTGACGATAAATAAAAAAATCGCTGACCAACCAAAACAATACAAACCAAACACAGTAGCGGGGGCAATGGCTAACATGACTTTACCCATGATGGAACTGACGCTGGTTTTTGTGCCAATATGTGCGCCGCTGCGTAACTTGGTGGTGGCTTTAGCGTAAATTATCATGATACTTCCTGTTCGGCTTCTGCTGCTTCGGCGGCAAGTCGGCGTTCTCGTTCAGCTTTGGCGGCTAGACGTTCGCGTTCTTCTTCGGCTTGTAATCTGGCAATTTTATCTATCCGTGCATTTCGAGTTTCTATCAGCTTTTTAGTTTGTTCGGATTTATGTTGCGCTTGTTGTCTTGCCATTACTTCGCCTGTAGCGTATTTAAAATACTGCACCAAGGGAATATTAGACGGACAGATATAGGAGCAACAGCCGCAACTGATACAGTCTTTTAAACCTAAATCGACGGCGGTATCTAATTGGTTAATACGAATATTATTTGCCATATCCAACGGACGTAAACCCGCTGGACACACGGTAATGCAACTGGCGCAACGAATACACGGCTGTTCTTGTTTGTCGCGTAATTCATCTTTAGTGAGAGCCAATACGCCACTCGTGCCTTTAACGACGGGTAATGCACTATGCGGTAGTGGATCACCCATCATCGGGCCGCCCATGATGATACGGGCAGTTTTGTCCATATTCACTTGGCAAAAACTGAATAATTCGTTGATGATTGTTCCGAGAGGTACTTCCACATTCATCGGTAGAGCCACTGCACCGCCTGACACCGTAACAATCCGATTCACTAATGGTTGACCATAACGTATGGCTTTATGTACCGCATAAGCTGTGCCGACATTATGAATAGTCACGCCCAATTCAGACGACCGCGCACCGACAGGAATTTCTTTGCCTGTCACATAACGAATTAATTGCCTATCCCAGCCCATTGGATAACGGGTGGGTATTTGTATCACCTCTATTTGTGGGTATGGCAAGGCGGCGGTGTACATCGCAGAATAAGCGTGGCTTTTATTGTCTTCAACTGCTACCACCGCAGACGCTGTTCCCATACCGTGTAGCATTATGCGTACACCATCAATAATAGCGGCGGCGCGTTCCTGCATTAATCTATCATCACAGGTTAAATAGGGTTCACATTCCGCGCCGTTGATAATCAGGGTTTGCACCTGATTTTCTCGCCCCATGTTTAATTTAACCGCTGTTGGAAACGTTGCACCACCTAAGCCGACAATTCCCGCCGCGCCGACACGAAAACTGATTTCTTCGGGTGCGAGTGCAAAGGGATCATCAACCTGCACAATATTAATCCATTCATCTTTACCATCGGTTTCTAATACAATGGTACGAATTGGCAACGCCGACGGATGTGGCGCAGGGTAATCATTAACATCGATAATCAGCCCAGAGCTGGGCGCATGAACAGGCGCGGAAATCATGCCTTGACTGTAAGCCAGTAATTGCCCTTTTAACACGGTATCGCCCACTTTAATCATCGGCTCTGCTGGTTTACCGACGTGTTGCTGTAAGGGAATATACAGCTTTTTAGGTAAGGGGAAACTGGTGATAACGGGTGAGCTTTCGGTCGCTGATTTACGCTCTTCGGCATGAACACCGCCGCGTAAGCGTGGTTTGGCAAATAAAGTTCTTAACATAGCGCGTCAGCCTCTGCTGTAAATCCCAACTTGGGTTTTTCCCATCGCCAGTTACGCAACGTGACTTCCGCTGGGTGCATCTGCAAACATTCAGTCGGACAAACCTCAACGCATTTTTTACAAGCAATGCACGCATCGGCAACGACCGCATGAATTTGTTTTGGTGCGCCTACAATGGCATCCGTCGGGCAGACTTTAAAACAGCGTGTGCAACCTGTACAGGTATCTTCACTGACACGAGCAACCAATAATTCAGGTTCAGAAACAGTGCTTAAATCGACATCAACGCCCAATAACAGAGCAATCTGTTCAACCAACGCAGAACCACCCGGCGGACATAAAGTTGGAGTTGCTTTTCCTTCTGCTAAAGCTTCGGCAGCAGGACGACAACCCAAAAAACCACATTGCCCACATTGCGAACCGGGCAACAAAGATTCCAGTTCATCAACAATCGGACTGGATTCAACTTTTAGATATTTAGCGGCAATGCCCAGCAACAAGCCCAACACTAGCCCTAGAGACGTTAAACTGATAATAGCGGCTATAACATACATGACACCTTCCTAAATCATTTCGTGTAAAGCCCAGCGAAACCCATAAATGCCAGCGATAAAATGCCAGCGGTAATAAATGCAATCGGTGTGCCTGCAAAAAGAGCGGGAACTGCCATCAACGCTAAGCGTTCACGCAGTCCCGCGAACAACACCATCACCAACGTAAAACCAACCGCAGAGCCAAACCCAAAAATCAGACTCTGCATAAAACCGTATTTCTCTTGCACATTGAGCAACGCCACGCCTAACACTGCGCAGTTAGTGGTAATCAAGGGCAGAAAAATACCTAAAATTTGATATAAAACGGGGCTAGTTTTATGTACCACCATTTCCGTGAACTGCACCACCGCAGCAATCACCAAAATAAACGCCAGTATGCGTAAAAATTCGATATGCAGTGGCGCGAGTATGAAATGTTCCAATAGCCAACTGGTCATTGCCGCTAAGGTCAACACAAACGTAGTTGCTAAGCCCATACTCAACGCGGAATCGAGCTTTTTTGATACGCCCATAAAAGGACATAAACCTAAGAATTTCACTAGCACAACGTTATTGACTAAAGCAGTGCCGACTAAAAGTAAAAGATATTCACTCACTGGATGTGTTTCCCTAGCTACTGTTTTACTAGATTATCTAGCAGGAGTTATGCCAGACTTTAGAAAGCAGCTAGATGTTGAATTTATTGGCTTTACGAATTAAAAACCCTGTGCTAAAGAAGTTAGAATGTTGGGAATGCACAGTTCCCTGTAGGAAACCCGACATTTGTTAAAGCCGCTTTCGTTACGCTATTGGGCGGATTTTCTAACTCACGGATAGGTTTAAACAAACGGTGGCGTATTAAATCTGTGATTTTTTCTTTTAAGAATGACTGCCAGTCCTTTAATCATTAAATCCTAGATAACAGGTTTAACCCACTACCCGTTCTGTGTATTCAGCTAGGGTATTGGCATCGACCGCATCGGTTTTACTGTTTTTCATTAACACCTTGGCATTGTATGGGCGGCTTTGGGATTCAGTACCATCAGCGAGATGCCAGCATCATGCAGCCCGATACTTAAATTAAAGTGATACACCCCCGTGGCTGATAATGCCTGACAGTTTAGCCAACTTGGTGACTAAGCGAGTGCGATCACTGGGTGTATTGCTAAATGTTTGTGGATTCAATGACTTATTGTTTTTACGAATCACCAAAACCAGTTCTTCAGCACCCATGTCAATGCCTGCAAACAGCGATTGTTTAGTATCACTGTCTATTTCTTTCTGTGGAATGTGCATAATATTTAGGTTTGTCCAACTAGATTAAAGATTAAAAAACGTACACTATTCATTGATTCCAGACACTGATAATGCACCTGCCATCCTTGTGAAGTCAGGCTCTAAGCCTCAGATACTCCTCGGTATGGGTGAATAGGGCGGGGGTCAATCTACAAGACAGGCTCTGGCTAATACCAGTCATCAGGGTGGGGCGACCTCCCAATGAACGCTTACAGCTTACTCGTTATTCTTTCGGTTTATTCGATTGATTTTGAGTAGTTTTAATCATACAAGGTTGGGTTAGGCTTGCCATAACCCATCACAAACCCACGAATCTGTCGGGTTACGCTGACGCTAACCCGACCTTGTATCTCTCCAAAGCAAAGGAGAAAACTGCTATATTGTTTAGCTAGCATTATAGCAGAGTGCATGATCAGAGTTTGAACCCGACCTTAGACGCAAGTCTGTGACGTAG
>CAIUVX010000033.1 GCA_903902705.1 uncultured Methylococcales bacterium | reverse complement strand
TTTTTTTGAAAGGTAGCCTCTGTCGCCGAATAGCTTACCAATCAAGTCCTTAACGAGATAAGGCACAGGAGTTCTATCATCGACATTGCCGCGTGTCAGACAAAATGACAGGATGTCACCACAATCATTGTAACTTGAAACCATAAAACCACCCTGTTGACGATGCGTGGTTGGCAAAGGTTTTATGGCGTGGAATACGGATGTTTTTGCAGATGCATAGCGGGGTTGAATCCACAAACGCAATACCATCACTTTTGCCACAACGACTGTGCATGAAGGCAGTCAATGGATTTAACACCTCTGCCATCAACTCAACAAAACGGTTGTAGCTTGGCAAGCGTGGAAACTGTGGTTGCCAATGAACCAAAACGTGCCTGAGATAGAAGTGTTTGAAGGTACGATAACCACTCATTTGAAAATACACCACAATTGTCATTATCTCGCTCTCACATAAACACTTGCGTCTAATGCGCTTCCTGTCGCCAGTTTGTAACTGTGTCCGCCTCCAGTCGGGCAGGTAATGTTGGCAAAAATCATCAGTGTCACAGAATAGTTGATGTAAAATCATGAACAATAGCCTTTTTTGAAAGCGTTTCGCGGGCTTGCTTATATTCTTTCAGATTTTTAAAAAGGCTGCTTCTTAAGTTTATTCTTATGTCGAACTCAGGTTAATTTAGGGTTTGAAGTCACACAGCCCAAGGTAAAAGACTTACTACCGCTGATTAGCAACGAGGTACAGGCGTGTATTGCTCATTTTGCGTCTTGGTTGGGTAATTTGGCATTATCAGCTAAAGAAGGCAATGAGGAGAGCCAACAAGCGATTGAGACAAGTTTTAAGATTTTTTCTTCCTTAATGCAAGAGTCTATTCAGTTTGCAGGTTTAACCAGTGTTGACCCACTTGAATTATGGATTGAACAGCAAGATTTTCAACAAACACTCCCTTTACACTTGTATAGCCAAGGTTATCAAGCGATGATGGGCTGGGTTGGCTATATTGTTCAGCGTGTATTTGAAGCCTATTCAGGATTATCCAATCCTTTGCTACAGTCCGCCATTATTATCATTGATGAGATTGACCAACTTTTGCATATTAAATGGCAACAAAAAATTCTCAAGGTTTTAACTGATTTTTTTCCTAAGACACAATGGATCATCACAACTCATTCACCGATGGTGGTCACAGGATTAGATCAAGGACAAGTTATTCAATTACATCAACATGAAGGGAAATTCATTGCTGAAGCTAATTCAGTGGATTTATGGTTATGGCAATACGGTGATGTGGTGCGCTATTTGTTTGAAGTTTCACCTGAAGCCCCTAAGATACGAGAACAGCAACTCCTTGAAAAAATTTCTGCTATCAAACAACTCCCCGAACAGACTCTCATACAACAACAAACCCTTACACGATTGGAAGTGCAACTTGACAGAGTACAAAAAAGTCGCGCCTTTGTGGATGAACTCTATGCTGAACAGCAAAAACTACGCGCTAAGGAACAGGAGCTAGAGGCATTGATTACCCTTTTGAGTCAAAAGCCAACGCCCCACTAAGTCTATGCAGTATATTAAACGAAGTGAACGCCCTCAATTATTGGCAACGAATCAAGAGACATGGACTATTTCGTGGGTAGTTTATTATCGAGTAGGAGTTGAAATAGTTCCACCTAAAAAGCCTACTGACAGCCATTGGCTTAAAGATGAAATACGCTTTCTTTTAATTAAAGATTTTCATAATAATTGTGGCTTTTGTGGTGAATCGATACCTACACCTCAAAGTCTAACAACACGCACGAGCAAAGGTGATGTAGAGCATTTCTTACCCAAATCGAAATATCCTGAATTCGTTTACGAGTGGACTAACTATATCTGGTCGTGTAAACCGTGTAATGAGCATAAAAAAGAGTTCTACAATGTGAGTTACCCACTTTTAAATCCCTGCCGTAAAAAAGATTGTGAAAATTTAATGTTCAGTGAAGATACAGGGTGTTATGTTTTACAAGAGCGCAATAGATTATAGTCTGTTGGCTAAAGAATGCCTCATTTGTAAAGCGTCAATATCTTTTTTCAAGGTCACAGAAATCGGTTTTGTTATCTTGATAGTCTCAAGTATTTTCTCGGTAGTAATAGTTTTATCAGCCAAGAAAAATGCCGTTTCAATAGTTTCTTTTACTATAGCTACTGTGGATAAAACGATTACAAAACCGTTCGCGCTGAGCCTGTCGAAGTGTGAATGTGGTTCGACTGTTCGACAAGCGCACAGCTCACCATGAACGTTATCATTTTATTGTGCGTTAGCTCTAGTGGGTTAAACCCACTACCTGATCGATATGACTGGCAGCATGATGCTCGTAACCAAAACGTTGCGGTGGGGGTAACATGATACCCCCACCGCGACGTGTCTAGTGTTGTTATTAAAAAGCCTCAGTGTTACCGTAATAAGCAGCCAAATACAGCTGTTTCAAATCATTAATCAATGGGGCGCGTGGATTTGTGCCTGTGCATTGATCATCAAATGCTTGTTCAGCCATGCGATCAACTGCCGCTAAAAACATTTCTTCAGTGACATTAGGCATGGCTTCTTTCAGTGTTTTTGGAATACCTACGTTTTGCTTTAAGTCTTCCACTTTTTGAATCAGTAACTCAATTTTGTCATCGTCACTGAGACCACAGCTTAACTGTAAATAATCAACTGCACCGATGTAACGTCCTTTCGCACTTGGGTAATGATATTGTGAAAAAGCGGCTTGACGAAACGGTTTATCCGTTGCGTTATAACGAATAACGTGGGTAATCATCAAGGCATTCGCTAAGCCGTGTGGCACATGAAAAGTCCCGCCTAATTGATGAGCTAAGGAATGACAAATACCTAAAAAAGCATTGGCAAATGCAGTTCCCGCAATGGTTGCGGCATAATGTACTTTCTCTCTGGCTTTTGGATTAGCCGCGCCTTCATGATAGGCAGCAGGTAAATATTTAAACAATAAACGAATCGCTTCTAAGGCATTAGGTGTCGTAAAGTTGCTAGCAAAGGAAGACACTAACGATTCTAACGCGTGAGTCAGTGCGTCGATACCACCATAAGCCGTCAGACCTTTGGGCATACGCATCACTAACTGTGGATCAATAATCGCTATGCTGGGAGTCAAGGCATAATCGGCTAATGGGTATTTAATGCCTGTGCGATCATCGGTAACTACGGCAAAAGGGGTGACTTCTGAACCTGTGCCTGAGGTAGTGGGTATAGCAATTAACAAGGCTTTGCTGCCTAAAGTAGGCAATTCATAGATACGCTTACGAATATCGGCAAAGCGCGTTGCAAGACCTGAAAATTCAATTTCAGGATGCTCATACATCATCCACATGATTTTTGCTGCATCCATCGGTGAACCACCACCAAAAGCAATAATGACATCAGGTTGAAAACTTTGCATTTGTTCCAGACCACGGCGCACGGTACTCAAACTAGGATCTGGCTCAACATCATAAAATATCTTAAACGCAATACCCTGTTTTTCCAGCACTTCCCTAATTTCCTGAACCATGCCCAAATCAAACAGCGGTTTATCAGTAACGATGAATGCTTTACGCAATCCCTTAATGTCTTGCAAGGCGACAGGTAAACAACCTGATTTGAAATAGATTCGCGATGGAATGCGATACCACAGCATATTTTCACGGCGGTCAGCAACGACTTGAATATTTAATAAATTCATCGGGCCAACATTTTCACTCACCGCACTGCCACCCCAAGTGCCACAGCCTAAGGTTAGCGAAGGGTCTAAACGGAAGTTGTATAAATCGCCAATCGCTCCTTGTGATGCAGGGGTATTAACCAACACACGACAGACTTTCAACTCTTCTCTAAATTTGGCAATGTGCTTGGTGGCGGTTGAATCCGCATAAATCACCGCCGTATGTCCAAGTCCTGCAAATTCTATTAAGCGTTTTGCTTTGTCTAAGCAGCCATTAAAATCGCTTGCCCGATACATGGCTAAAATGACGGATAATTTTTCATAAGAAAACGGTTCACTAACGCCAATTTCTTCAACTTCACCAATGAGAATCCGCGTACCTTGTGGAATCGAAATACCTGCTAGTTCGGCAATGTGGGTCACCGACTGCCCGACAATATCAGCATTAATGTGACCATCAACCAAAATAATATTGGAGACTTTTTGTTTCTCTTCATCGGATAAGAAATACGCACCGCGTTTAATAAACTCTGCTCTTACCGCATCATAAAGCACATCAACGACCACTACCGATTGCTCAGAAGCGCAAATCATGCCGTTATCGAAAGTTTTACTAATCAAAATGGAGGATACCGCCATTTCAATATCTGCGGTTTCATCAATCAATGCAGGTGTGTTTCCAGAGCCAACGCCTAGCGATGGATTACCTGAAGAACACGCGGCTTTTACCATACCTGGACCGCCTGTTGCCAAGATCAAACTAATATCACGATGCTGCATGAGAGCTTGTGACATTGCCATCGTCGGCTCTTCAATCCACGCAATAATGCCATCAGGTGCGCCCGCTTCTACTGCCGCTTGTAGCACAATTTTCGCCGCTTCAATAGTGCAACGTTTCGCGCTAGGATGTGGCGAAAAAATAATTCCATTTCGGGTTTTCAACGCAATTAATGCCTTGAAAATTGCGGTAGACGTTGGATTAGTAACAGGTACAACCCCAGCTAATAAACCCACGGGTTCAGCAATTCTCGAAAAACCAAAGACTTCATCTTTTTCGATGATGCCACACGTTTTTAGCTGTGCATATTTGTGATAGACCTCTTCGGAAGCAAAGTGATTTTTTATGACTTTATCTTCTAATAATCCTTTACCCGTTTCCTCAATCGCTATTTTTGCGAGAAAAATTCGGTGATTATTAGCGGCCAAGGCGGCTTTTTTAAAAATCTCATCAACTTTGTCTTGCGAAAAAGTCCCAAATAATTGTTGCGCCGCTTTAGTGCGGGCAACTACTGCGTTTAAATCGTCAATAGTAAACATTTTTATCCTTTCAATTAAAAAGGACATTATAACAGCGTCATATAACAAACAGATTAAATTGAATGAAGGACTAAGCTCTGTTGGTATTTCAATAACAGGCATTAAGAATCAAGTAGTTATAAATACATGGCAAAATATAACAGCTAACTACTTGCTTCAAAAAAAATTATGTCACAACAACTCTATTAATCGTAATAGACCAAATCGTAATCTAAACTAGGTTCATGCCCTTCTATTAAATCAGTTAAAAACTTCCAAAATACATCCGCAGAGGGTGGGCAACCAGGCAATGAATAATCAATTCTCACCACTTCATGAATCGGATGCACTTGATTTAACAGTAACGGCAATTCAGGATCATTGGGAATTTGTGGGTTTTCTATGCCTATGCAGTTTACATAAGATTCGCGTAAACAGTCTTCAAGAGGGATTGAATTACGCATTGCAGGCAAGCCACCATTAATCGCACAGGCACCCACAGCAACTAAAATTCTACAATTGTTGCGAAATTCGCGTAATACATGAACGTTGTCGGCATTACACACGCCGCCTTCAATTAAACCAATGTCGCAAGGTGAGCAGTTTTTTATATCAGTCAGTGGTGAACGGTCAAATTCGACTAATTCAACCAACTGCATAATGCGTTCATCAATGTCTAAAAATGACATATGACAACCAAAACACCCAGCCAACGAGGTGGTCGCTAATTTAAGTTTAGCCGCCATGTCTGCCTCCTAATGTGATTTCATCTATATCATGATGGTCATATAAACGTTGACCAATAGGGGCTTGAAAGGCTTTGCCTTTGACTAACAACGCGCCTGTTGGGCAAATATTCGCCGCTCTATCATCAGCCGTTAATTCACTATCGATTAATTTTCCTGATTCGGAATTTACCACTAGATGTTTATTAATGCCGCGCCCTGCAATGGCAAACACGTCTTTGCCTTCTGCATGACTGGCACGCACACACAAATTGCAAAAAATACAACGGTTACGATCCAGTAATATATCTGGATGGGTAGCATCCAAGTCGCGTAATGCGTAAAACTGTGGATAGTGGTTACTCATCATATTCAAATGATAAGCGACTCCTTGCAATTGGCAGTTACCCGTTTTTTCACAGGCGGGGCAAAAATGATTGCCTTCGACAAACAGCATTTGGGTAAGCCGTTTACGAACCAGATTTAGCTCTTCGGTATTGTTGCTAATTTCTTGCCCTTCAGCGGCACGCGCCGTACAAGCGGTGATATTCCAACCATTTTTTAGCGTCACGGTACATTGTCTACAGCTACCGTGCGGAGTAAAGTCAGGGTGATGACATAAATGCGGAATATAAACCCCTGCTGCCATCGCCGCTTCCATCACAGTTTGCCCCGCTTCAAAAGGTACTATTTGTCCATCTATGGTTATGTGAGCCATTATTTGTTCTCCACTTGTGTTAAATGTGCGTGACCATCATCACGACCACTCATTTTCCTAGCCACGGCGAGTGAACCATCTAAATCAAAAACAGGATCAAAAGAATACTGTTGTTTAATCTGCCTTTCATACAAATTAGGATAACGCTCCAACGTAGTTAAAATGGGTTCAGCCGCTGATTGCCCTAAGCCACAATGGCTAGTGTCTTTAATTAACTTGGCAATATCTCGTAATTCTTTGATGTCGCCCGCAGAACCATGTCCTGAATGAATTTTGTCAAATTGCTTTTTCAGTAGCGATGTACCAACGCGACACGGTGTACAAAATCCGCAGCTTTCTTCAGCAAAGAAGTGGGTGAAATTCTGCACGATGTCAAAAATATTACGGCTGTGATTAAAGATAATAAACGCGCCACCTGTTGATAGCTCTTCAAAGGTTAATCTGCCGTCAGATTCACGCGTAGACACAAACGTACCTGATGGTCCACCGACTTGAACACCTAACACATCGCTCGCACCGCAATCTTTTAACACTTCCTTAAGCGTTGTGCCAAAAGGATACTCGTAAATACCTGGTCGCTCACAGTCACCGCAAATACTCAGTATCTTCGTACCTTTAGATTTTTCTGTGCCACAACTAGCAAACCATTCACTACCCTGCCACGCAATATGTGCCGCTGCAACAAAGGTTTCTACGTTGTTTAATACCGTCGGTTTGGCTAAATAGCCTTTGATAATTGAACTTGGTGGACGATTACGCGGAATGCCCATTTTGCCTTCTAGTGATTCTAATAACGCGGAACTTTCGCCGCACACATAAGAACCCGCACCCAGACGGATTTCAATATCAAATTTCCAGCCATAGCCTAAAATATTATCGCCCAATAAGCCCGCCGCACGACGTTCTTCAAGAACAGCATTCAATTTATTGAACAGATGCAAATATTCGCCGCGTAAATAAACAAAGCCTTTATGTGCGCCAAGAATAGCGGCGCAAATGGTCATACCTTCAAAAATATCGTGAGTATAACTGTTGAGCAACACTCTGTCTTTAAAGGTACCTGGTTCACCTTCATCGGCATTACACACCACATAACGCTCAGTTTCTTCTGTGGCGCGACACGATGCCCATTTCATTGCGGTGGTAAAACCCGCACCACCACGACCACGCAATCCAGAGGCTTTAATGTCATCTAAGGTTTCAGTTAAGCCGCGTTGCCACGCCGCTGTCAACGCCGCGCCGCGTGGTAACTTGGTATTTAATAACAAGCCAGGCTGCTGAATATTATCGTAAACTTCAAATAAATCGCTATCCCATTCAGTGACAGGACGATTTTGCTCAATCATGGCAACGATACGATCAATCCGCTGTTCACTGAGTTGACCAATCGCATAACCGTTGACCAACAGCGCGGGACCTTGATCGCACAAACCTGTACAGGCTGTGTTATCAATACTCACTACACCATCAGCGCGTACTGTTCCGATAGGGGATTGCAGTTTAGTGCATAAATAATCCGCTAAAGCCTTTTTGCCCAACATCTGATCGGTAATCGAATCGCTGAGAAAAATGTCATAACGACCACGCGGCTCAAAAGAAAAAAAGTGATAGAACTCTACGACCGCGACAATTTGTGTTCTGGGTATATCTAAGCCTTTAGCGATTAATTCGACCGCTTGTTTAGGAATGTGAAAATACTGCGCTTGTACGTCACGCAATACCATTAACAGCGGGGTGGTTTGATGTTGATATTTTTTCAGCGTTTCATCAATAAATGATTCCATAGTTTCCTCTTATTGCGTTTAGGTTCATTTTTCCTTTAGTTCTAATAGAAAAGCCTTCAAAGGATTAGGTCAATGGTAACACCTCACTTATTAAAATCAATCTGGAAACAGTGCATTCACGGAAAACCCTCTCATATTAAAAATTTTGCTAGTGGTAAAAATCAAAGTGATTTCATAGCAGGGGGAGTGGGTTAAATTTGCTGTTTTTACCTTTGAGCATGACTTCTTGTCTTTAATAAGGGCTGGAAGTCATTAATATCGCTAAGTTATCTCAAAAATAAACCGCTACCCACCGAAAATTTTGCGCAATTATTGCGGGAAAATACTTAAAAAAACTCTGGTAAAAACAATTCCTAATACCAATGTTTATTGACACAGGTAACGGGTGAATCAAACTCGCTTTTGCCTGCATTTACACTCCATTACGTTGCTTTTAGGGGATTATTTGTTGTGTTTTAACTGATAAATAGTATTTTTTACCTCATGAAGTGAGATGTAAATACCGCTTTATTGGGCTAATTGTCATAAGTATTTAATTTGACAATAACATAGCTAGTCAATTACCCTGCAAGAAAAAATATTAATCTTTTCTTAATTTTAGGGGTACATTTATGAAATATTTACAATCGAGTCAAAAAACTCTCCTCGTAATCGCACTTAGCACGTTTTGTTTTTCTGTTAATGCCGAGGTTGATGTTGATGCTGCAAAAGCGTTGGCTAAAGAAAACCATTGTTTTACCTGCCACGGTGTTGACAAGGATAAAGATGGTCCTGCATGGAACAAAATCGCAGCAAAATTTAAGGCTGATCCTAAAGGTGAAGAGAAGTTACTAAAACACCTAAGTTCAGGCGAAAAAGCTAAATTTCCTGATGGTCATGAAGAAGCACACGCGATTTTGAAATCAGACGATCCAAAAGCGACCAAGAACTTAGTGGATTGGATTCTGTCCCTTTAATCCAGTACTTTCTTTAGTCAACAGAGTACCATCGCTCCAACTATTCATCATGAGCGTTGTCTGTGGATATTAAAACTTGCAAGGACTACCATCCAATGAAACTATTAATCCAAATTATCCTGTTATGCACACTCGCCATTGGGTCTGCATACGCCGAAAGTACACCTGCACCTGATACAAAAACCACTGCTAAATCTGAAGCATTAGATAGAGATTCGGTTTGTACACGTTGTCATGACGAAAACGAAAGCAAACCTATTCTTTCCATTTATCAGACCCCTCATGGCAATAAAGCCGATTCACGCACACCCTCTTGTCAATCTTGTCATGGCGAGAGTGAAAAACATCTAAGTAGCAAAAGTTCAGCTCCAGATGTTATCTTTGGAACAAAGAGTGTTGGTAGTCACGCACCGAGTGAGGCAAAAGACCAGAATAAGGCGTGCCTAACTTGTCATGGAAAAGATCAAAAACGTACTCACTGGGAGAGCAGTGCTCATCAAGCTGCTGACGTTGCCTGTACCTCATGCCACGAAACTCACACGGCACATGACAAAGTACGCGACAAAAAGACGCAACCTGATGTCTGTTTTGCCTGTCATAAAGATCAAAGAACACAAATTAACAAATTTTCGCATCACCCAATTGGTGAAGGAAAGGTCGCTTGTGCCGATTGCCATAATCCTCATGGCTCAGCGGGTCCAAAATTGTTAGTTAAAAATACCGTGACTGAAACGTGTTACACCTGTCACGCTGAAAAACGCGGCCCTTTCCTGTGGGAACATCAACCTGCAACTGAAGACTGCACCAACTGCCATACGCCACATGGCTCTAACATCACGCCATTGCTCAAATCTCGTGCGCCATTCATGTGTTCTGAGTGCCACGATGGTCCACACGTCAGTAAAAATCCTGCGGCTGGAAATGTCGAAGGGTTACAAGGTGGCTTAACTGTCGCACCAAGCGAGAGCTTTACGGGTCGGGCTTGTACGAATTGCCATAGCATGGTGCATGGTTCAAATGATCCAGCTGGCGCACTCTTGCAACGCTAAATTTAGGAGATAATCATGAAAACTCGTAATGAAAAAATGAATGTCAGTATCTTAGCGTTAGCGGTGCGTTGTGCATTAATGACAACTATTGCCCTGCCACTGAGTGCTTATGCAGCGGATGATGCAGATGCTTTAACAAAACCTACCCGCTCTGTGGACTTTGGTGTTTTGTATTCCAGTGAAAACTCGGCTCGATTCGGTCAATACAACGGCTTGAATACAAAGGGATTTTATGGTCTGGGTGGCTTTGATGTGCGTGGCGGAGATGGCTACGACCGTGACAAAAACAGCGCATTGCGCTGGAAGTTAAACGGTTCTGATCTCGGTACAACCTCTCGAAATCTGGGTGCGTCGGTAGGCGAACAGGGCAAATGGAAGTTTGGCATAGGCTACGATGAATTGCGTCACAATATCACCGATACCTTCCAAACGCCGTTCCTAGAGGATACAGGCGGGAATAATTTTACCTTACCTAGCAATTTTGGCGGGATTAACTCAGCGACTGGTCAACCCAGTGCAAATCGCTTGACTCCTAACCAAGCCTATGCGTTTCATACTGAAAAAGAGTACACCACACGCAGGAACGGTTCTGTCGGTACTTCATTTTCGTTCACCGATCAGTTAAGTGCGCAGATTGATTACAATCACCTTGAACAGTCAGGTGCCAAGCTTATCGGCACTGGATCTCTGGGTAGTGGGATAAATCTTCTTGGTGGCTCTACTGGACGTGCCGAAGGCAACAGCATCATCATGAACCCCACCAGTTACAGCACTGATAACATCACTGCTGCACTGAACTGGGTAGGTGACAAAAGTCATCTAACTGCTGGTTATTATGGCTCGTTATTCCATGACGACTATAACAGTGTAAGTTGGCAAAATCCGTTGACTACTGGCGCAAGCCGTTGTGTGGGTATCAATTGCTATATCAATAACACCATGAGTACTGCTCCTAGCAACAGTCTTCACCAAGCGAATTTGTCGGGTGGTTACGATTTTTCAGCTACCACCAAACTGGCAGGCGGTTTTTCTTATGGCTATAACAAGCAAAACGATAGTTACGCGCCTACCCTCATAGTGCAGCCCATCGGCAATACCCCTAATCCTTACAATATGATGCAGGCGAATGGATTACCCGTTTCCTCGCTGAATGGTGTTGTGGAAACCACGCATGGGGACATCAAGTTAACCGATAAGAGCTTCAAAGACCTTAATTTGAGTGCTGGGTTTAAATTCGATGAGCGCGATAACCGCACAGATTCGAATGTCTATAAATACAAGAATATCGCTAATGCCGCTTACACGGGGGTTAATACGCCTTACAGCAACAGAAAACTGCAATACGAAGCGGCGGCGGATTACCGTTTGACTAAAGGTCAGAATTTAAATCTGGCTTATTTACATGAAAGCATCAAACGCTGGTGTAATGGCGTAGTAGGTGGTGCTCAATGTGTTTCTAGTCCTGCCAGCGAAGAAGATAAAATCAGTTTAACTTATCGGTTAAAAATCATTGATGCTGTCAATTTTAACGCGGGCTACAGTTATGCTGACCGTCGTGCGGACACGTCTAATTTCTTGGCTAATGCTGGAGATTATGCGTTAGTAACGCCTGTTTCTGGTTCTGCTTTTAACGCGGGAAATTATCAAGGTTTCGTCGCTTATCCTTATGCAAGTCGCAGTCAGAATGTCGGAAAAGCGGGTGTTAATTGGCAAGTAACGCAAAAATTGGATGTGGCATTGAATGGTCGTTATAGCTATGACGATTACAATGCGCAGCTAGGTGTTCAGAATGGACAATCAGCGGCTGTCAATGTCGATACGACTTACAACTATACCTCCGATGGTAGTTTGACTGCTTATTGGAGCTGGCAGAATGGGCAACGGAATCTAACCAGTGGAACTACTGGCAATGGCACGGCAGCTTTCACGCCTTCTCAAATAGTAGAACCTAAAAATATCTGGAGCAATAAACTTGACGATAACAGTCAGGCTTTCGGTCTGCTTGCTAAACAAGCTGGCTTGCTAGGCGGAAAACTAGAGGTTCTTGGTGATATGTCGTATTCATTAAATACCACAACCTATGCAACACAGGTACCTTATAACACGGCGGTTTCCTGCGCCAGTTCTGCCTCGCTTACTTGCGGCATTGTTTCACCTATCAAAAATGAACTCATTAGTCTAAAACTCACGGGTAATTATAAAATCTTTGAAAATGGCAAGCTGTCTTTGAGTTATATGTACCAAAAATTAAATAGCAACGACTATTTTTACAACGGTCAGCAATTTGGTTACACACCAAACCGCGTTATTCCAACAGGTCTACAGGAACAGAGTTACACTGCTAATGTAGTCGCACTGTCTTATAACTATAAGTTCTAGTAAATTTTCGCATTTTAAGCGACAAACAGGGATGCAGTTTTTTGTATTCTTGTTTGTCGTTTTTTACGGCATTATTTAAAAAACGCCACATAGAAACTTTAAGCTACTCTGCTCATAGGGTTGCCTTAAATATTCACAATTTTTAGGAATGTAACAAATGGTTGAAATAAAAGGTGATGTAACATTAGGTAAGCTGCCTTTAACCTACCGAGTTTTATTTACGGCTTTCTTGCTGACTATCGGCTTGGGCTTGTGCATGGCAGGTGCGCAAATCATGCTGACGCATGGTATGGCAGATGGCAAGGCGGGCTTGTCGATGGACGATATTGTTTATAGTTATTATGGCAATCGTTCAGGCTCTAAATTAGAAGCCGCTTTGACAGGTAAAATGAAAGACAAAGCCCCGCAAGATGCTAATTTTACCTTAATTCAATGGGCGCGTGATGAAGCACCCATCGCACAATGGGATAAAGTAGGTCCTTTACTTGAAAAAAATTGTGCGAAGTGTCATGACGCAGAATCTGGCTTGCCAGAAGTTGCCAAAAAGGAAGTTGCTATCAGCTTAGCGGAAGTTGATCATGGTGCGAGTATTACCTCGTTGACGCGAGTTTCTCACATTCATTTATTTGGTATCAGCTTTATTTTCCTATTTGTCGGCTGGATTTTCGGCATGGCAGAGTTTAATCAACGCTGGAAAATAATCCTTATCTCAACACCATTTGCTTTTTTGGTGTTAGATATTGCCTCATGGTGGCTAACCAAATTCTGGCCTGGCTGCGCTTGGTTTACTATGATCGGCGGTTTGGGTTATAGTGTGGCGGCGATGGTGATGTTTATAGCATCATTTGCACAAATGTGGCTACCGCGTTGGACAAAGAAATAACAACAACTTTAATTAACTGAGATTTTATAGCTATGGCTTTACCACCACTGACCAAACGTGAACAAGTTAGAGAATCGGCTTTTAGCACGGTTTGGTCTGAACAACTGAATGATGCGTTTAAAAATATCGCCCCGTACTATGATCGTGGCAATCAAGTTGCCAGTTTAGGCTGTTGGAACTGGTTTCTACGTCAATTTATGTCGATGATAGAACTACAGCCCAAACAACGAGTATTGGATGTTTGTGGAGGCACTAATGCGATAGGCATCGCCTTACTTAAACGTGAACCAACGCTGGAAATTACTGCCATTGATCGCAGTACCGATATGCAGGAAGTGGGACGACAACGGGCTGAAAAACTGGGGTTTCACATTAATAGCGTGATTGCGGATGTTCACACACTGCCTTTTCCAGACAATCATTTTGATGTAGTCACTTTACAATTTGCATCACGGCACTTAAGAATCGACCATGTATTCAGTGAAATTCATCGTGTGCTTAAACCAGGTGGACATTTTTACCATTGTGATATGTTAAGACCCAGCAATCGCGTGGTAGAAAAAGTTTACTATGCGTATTTACGGCTATGTCTTAGCGGTACTGGCTTGTTGTTCCGTAGTAGTCCTGCGGCATACAATCTGATTCAGTATTTTATTAATGCGTTGGAAATTTTTTACTCGACTGAAGAACTGTCTATCCTGCTTGAAGAAAAAGGCTATGACAATGTATCAGCAAAAGCTATTTTTTCAGGAATGCTAGGTTGTCATCGGGCGCGTAAACCGTTATAGCTAAGGCAGTTTTTGTGATTAAAAAACCGTTCGCGCTGAGCTTGTCGAAGCGTGAAAGTGGTTCGACAAGCTCACCACGAACGGCATCATTTATTGTGCTAACGCGTAACCGCAAAACAGAGTCCAAAATTATATTTTGGACTCCCACCTTCCTACAAACCTTCCCACGGCGTGAACAAACCATTCACAGGCACATCAAAAAAACTCAACACCCGTCCCACCGTTTCATCAACCATTGCCGCAATTGAATTAGATTTATTATAAAACGCAGGCATCGGTGGATACATGATTCCGCCCATTTCAGTCACTATCGCCATATTACGAATATGCACTAAATGCAACGGCGTTTCACGCGGCATCACTACTAATCGCCGCCGTTCTTTTAGCACCACATCCGCACCGCGTGAAATTAAATTATCACCAAAACCGTGCGCAATCGCCGCTAAAGTTTTCATCGAACATGGCGCGATAATCATGCCTTCGGTTTTAAAACTACCACTGGCAATACTGGCAGCAATATCATTAATGCCATGCGTGACATCGGCAAGCGCGGCGATTTCAGCCCGCTTCATATCTAATTCATATTTTAAATTCACTACGCCTGCCGATGAAATAATCAAATGACTTTCCCATTCATCTAATGGTTGCAAAATTTGCAGCATTCTTAGCCCGTAGATTGCGCCCGTCGCGCCCGTCATGGCAATAATTAAACGTTTTTTCATTCCATCCGTTCCCATTAGAATTGTATTAAATAGCAATAGTAAAAGCCTGTAGTGGGTTCAGGAGTCCAAAACACGTTTTGGACGTTTTTACCCGACCAAGTCATGCCTTGGACTCCGAACTAGGAAAAACACAGGTTTAACCCACTACCCTTCCGTTATACTACCACGCACTAACACACACTGAACAACGTAGGGCTTTTTGTGCTGATAAATAGGAATAACTGTGGCAGATAATTACGACGATTACAGCAAAGAAGAGTTAATTAGAGAATTACGCGCAAAAAATCAAAAGCCGCGCTTTGGTTTATATTGGGAGCGTGATGATATTGAACACGAACGGGCGATTAATGATGATTTTGTTGCTTTGGATTTAGATGAATCGTTATCGTGTGGTGACGCGCCTTTTCAGAATTTAATTATTGAGGGTGATAATTTTGATGCTTTGCGTTATTTGCGCATGACTTATAAGGGGCAGGTGAAATGTATTTATATCGATCCGCCGTATAACACGGGCAATAAGGATTTTGTTTATAACGACCGTTTTATTGATAAGGATGATGTTTATAAACATTCCAAGTGGCTGGAGTTTATGTATCGGCGTTTGGCTGTGGCGCGGGATTTGTTGGCTGAGGATGGGGTTATCTTAATTTCTATTAACGATGAAAATCGTGCTAAATTGGAATTATTACTGGACGGTATTTTTCAAGGAATGCGATTCGGTAGTTTTGCTTGGCGCACTAAAGATACAGGTAATGATTCTACAGGCAATTTTAGTGCAGTACATGAACACATTTTGATTTATGCACTGAGTGGTTTTGCATTTAATGGCAATGCGTTGAATACTCAAAAATATCGTAATCCTGATGATGACCCGAATGGACACTATGCTTTAAATCCCATTACTTGCGCGAAAACCTTTAAAGAACGCGCTAATTTATATTATCCAATTCAAGACCCACAAACTGGCTACTGGTATCCTTGCGACCCTGACAGAGTATGGGCTTATGCTTCGGAAGAACGACTAAAAACAGGTAGCAAAATTCGTACAGAAACAATAGAAAGCTATCTCAGACAAGGACTCATTGTGTTTCCTGAATGCAAACTCGAAAATACTTTTTATTATGAAACCAAAGAAGAATTATTGGCTGCTATTCGCCAAGGCACAGTACCCGTTTTACCGCAAAAGAAAACCCCATTATTACGCGAAGATTTACCCGACTTGGATTTTTGGATAGGCAAACGGATTGCGACAGGCAGACCTTCAAAAAAATCCTATCTCAATGATAAAACTAATTTAATTTCACCTGTCAGTAGTTGGATTGGTGGTGTGAATGAAGATTTTGATGAAGAAGATGAAGAGGCGGTTTTCTTTATTCGGTCACAAAAAGGACGTGAAGGCACGGATGCAATTAATGAAATTTTAGGGGCTAAAGCGTTTAATTATCCCAAACCTCCTAGCTTGATTACTGAGTTACTAAGACAAGCATCAAAACCTAATGACATAATCCTAGATTTTTTTGCAGGAAGTGGCACAACTGCACAAGCGGTTTTAAAACTCAATGCTGAAGACAGCGGCAATCGTCGCTTTATTCTGGTTTCCAACACCGAAGCCACCGAAGCTGAACCCAATAAAAATATCTGTCGTGATGTGTGTGCTGAACGTGTCCGCCGTGTCATATATGGTTATTCAAACAAAAAAAATATTGTAGGCTTAGGCGGTAATTTCGCGTACTTAAAAACCCGCCGCATTGCCTCTGAAATTCTATTAACTGAAATTCAACATTCGCAAATCTGGACAGCGTTACAACTGAATCACGGTGTGGCTTTATCGGCTTTTAATCCCAACTCAAGCGTACAGCAACTGCAAACCACTGATAACACGGTTATGTATCTATGCCAATTGACTGAACAGGAATTAACCGCCGTCATTGAGTGTTTAGAAAAACAACAAACAACGGTTTATTCATGGCAACCTGCTTTATTAAGCCACTATATTGAAAATGTAAACCTCACTTGCTTGCCGATACCGAAATTTTTGCTTGACCGCTTTGGTGCAGGCGTTAAAGCTTAATATTCGTAGGTTTTCTCGTTCCCACGCGCTGCGTGGTAATGCAGTCTCAACGCGCCGCGTTGTGTAGCAAACCGCAGCGCGGTCTGAATGAATTCCCACGCAGCGCGTGGGAACTAGATTGACCAGATTGAAATACACTTCTTAGACTTAAGGAATTATCAAAATGTCAGACTTAACAAATATAAGCGATAAAGACATTGTGCTGGAGATTTATCGCCGAATTAACGGTGAAACTGAAATGCACTGGCACTTAAATTATCTCTATCGTGCTGCTTTACGTCCAATTTATACATTTTTTGATAAACAAAATATTGATGAAGCGAATATTCGCTCTTATCACACGCCTGACTGGCAAAAACTGGAAGCGGAACGTGATGAGGTTTTAGAGTATTTTCCTGATGATGAATAAGGCTGTTTTTTGGAGTAAAGCATGAGTATCGTATCGCCTAAAGGCTATCAAAAAGACGCAGTTAATAATGCCTTAGAGATTTTTCGCTATACCGAAAGCCAGTTGCAACAAGCCAATGATGAGGAAAGCCGCCGCACGATTAGCGCGTTTAATGGTTGTGTATTGCTAGAAGCCCCGACGGGTGCAGGTAAAACCTTGATGGCGGGTTTGATTGCCGAGGCTTTTTCAAATTACGACCACGCTAATAATGCCAAGATTGTTTGGTTTTGGTTCACGCCGTTTAAAAATTTGGTGGAACAAGCTAAAAGTGCGTTAAAAAAAGATTTTAATGGGCTGAACATTCGTGACTTAAGCAGTGAACGCATTGCCTATAAAGTCAGTAGCGGCGATGTGTTTGTCACGACTTGGGCTTCGGTAGCGGCGAATAATGCCACGACACGGTTATTACGGAAAAGTGGTGATGCCTCGTTATCTTTGGATGTGTTTATTGTTGAATTGCGCGAGTTAGGTTTTCGTATTGGTGTGGTGATTGATGAAGCACATCATACGTTTAGCAAAGAAAATGAGGCAGTTAAATTTTATCGGGACATTATGTCGCCTGAGTTTTCGCTATTGATTACTGCCACGCCTAATGATACCGATGTGGATAAATTCAAAAAAGCCGCAGGCTTAGCTGAAATTCATAAAATTCAGGTATCGCGTGACAGTGCGGTTGATGTTGGGCTGATTAAAGAAGCAGTGAAGTCGATTGCCTATCTTGTCCCTGATAATCAGCAAGTTCCCATTGATTTGGAATTAACGGCTTTAGAAGATGGTTGGCAAACACATCAAGCCATTAAAAATGAATTGGCTAACTCAAAAATAAATCTTGTTCCGTTAATGTTGGTACAAATTGACAGTAAAGGCAAAGCGGGAGAAATGACGGTTGAAAAAACCAGACAACGCTTAATAGAATTGGGCGTGCCTGAAGAAGCCATTGCGTGGTATACCTCCGATGATCCGAATGATGATTTATCAGTGGTGGCGCGTGATGAAAGTAAGGAAGTGTTGATTTTTAAAGTGGCGGCGGCATTGGGTTTTGATGCTCCCCGTGCTTTTACTTTGGTTTCTTTACGCAGTACACAAAGCACCGATTTTGGTATTCAAGTGGTGGGGCGTATTTTACGCGTACATCGGCGTTTGCAAACGCAAGCCGCAAATAAAACCTTGCCGAATCTATTACGCTTTGGTTATGTGTTTCTAGCGGATAGTGAAACACAAGGCGGTTTGATTGGTGCAGCGGAAAAAATCAACGCGATTCAAACGCAAATGTCCGCAATTACTCCCTATACGTTGCTGGTAAAAACCGCAGGAACAACACAAGTGCAGGTATCTTATAATGGGCAACTGTCATTATTGCCTAATCCCTATCAACCGCCAGCATGGGAAGAAAAACCCACAACAGAAAACAATCATCAAAATCCTGTAGCACATGAATATAGCGGCGAAAATTTAACCTTATTGGGGGCATTATTAGGCGATTTTATTGAGCCAAACACCGATAAAATTGGCGATAAAAAACCGATTAATTATCGCCCACCTATTAATGGCAATCGGCATTACCCGTTACGCGACATTATGCCCGTGCAGCTTAAAACTGAGCGCATACCGTTAAGCACAGGATTAGCTGACAGTATTATTGCTAAAATACGATTGGATGACGCGCTATTAAATGCAGGATTGCGTAGAAATAGAGAGATTATTCGTCAAACAATTGATATTTTTAATCAAGACGATAAATTACTTGAAAATATACAAGCAAAACTATCAGTGACTGACATAGCGCGACGCGCTCAACTGGTTTTATTTGATGCTGAATTTATTGATGTGCAAGATTTACAAAGCTCTTTATTGACACGGTTAAAATCCGAATATATCCGACATAGAGGCATGGATTTATCTGATAGCGAATTGATACGCTGTTTACATACAATATTAGTGACTTATCCAAAGATAATCCGTAATGCCGCTAAAGCCTATCTAGCAGAATACAAAGAAATTATTTTAACCGCTGAATTACCCAAGGAAATAGAAGCATCTGAAGCTATTAATCGAGCGAGTTTAAATAGCTATGGAATTATGCCCAGCGATTTAAACGAAACAGAGTGCAAGTTTGCGAGAATTTTAGAAACAGATACCAGTAAAACAGTGAGTTGGTGGCATAGAAATAAAGATCGTAAACCGTATTCAGTAGGGATTGTATTACCCAATGGACAGCGTTATTTTCCAGATTTTATTATCGGGGTTAATAATCGTATTCGCGGCGAAGGGATGTTATTGATTGAAATTAAGGGCGGGCATATTTTAAATAGCGAAGATACGCTGGAAAAAATAACCGCTGAACATAAAGTGTATGGAAAACCTTTGATGCTCACGTTACAAGATGATGGGCAATTTTGGATGATGCGTTATATTGAATCGACTCATAAAATTGAAAAGGATCTGCCGTTTCGAGTTGAAAATATGGGGCAGTATTAATCGTTAATAAAATACTTACAAAGTCGTTCGCACTGAGTCTGTCGAAGCCTGTCATGAGCTTGCCGAATGGTGTGAGTGTGGTTCGACTGTTCGACAAGCTCACAGCTCACCACGAACGGTATCATTTTATTGTGTTAGCTATAGCGAATGACAGCCCCATTATTTTTAATAGACCAATACTATGACAGAAACTTCATTAATTAGTAAAACCAGTGCTGAACCCTTTGCATTTTCTCGTCTCGACAGTGTATTTGCACGGTTTTTAAAAGAACGCTCCGCTCTTGAAAACACGCAAAAACTGGCATTTGAAACCATTGTGCTAACGTTGTCCTATCAACATAATCAAGGTCACAGCTGTATTCTTTTGAATGAGGAGGACAAAGCATTGGTATTAGCATCAGGCTTAGTCGCTTGCAGTCCTGCCGAAGATTCGACCCTGTTGCCATTGGTACTGGAACAAAACCGTTTATATTTACAGCGTTATTGGCATTATGAAAACCGTTTAACTCTGCAAATAAAAGCCATTGCTACTCATCATCACGTTGTTGATAAAGTAGATACTTTATTGGATGATTATTTTGGCAAACAAACTGCTGAAATAGACTGGCAGCGTGAAGCGGCTCGCATGGCAGTTCAGCAAAATTTTACTATTATCACAGGCGGCCCTGGTACAGGTAAAACCACCACGGTAGTTAAAATTCTTGCGGTGTTGCAAGAGTTAGCTCAAGAGTCGTTGCATATCGCCTTAGCCGCGCCTACGGGTAAAGCTGCGATGCGTTTGCAAGAATCGATTGGCTTTAATAAAACCAAGTTAAATTGTTCAGAAGAAATAAAAGCGCGACTTCCCGAAAATGTCAGCACATTGCACAGATTGTTGGGTGCGAAATTAGCATCCCCTTATTTTCGCCATCATGCCGATAATCCGTTGATTTATGATGTAGTGGTGGTCGATGAAGCCTCGATGGTGGACTTGGCATTAATGAGTAAGTTACTCGATGCGTTAAAGCCATCGGCACGATTAATTTTATTGGGCGATAAAGATCAATTAGCCTCGGTAGAATCAGGTGCAGTGTTGGCAGATTTAACCCAAGCCTTGCCAACGCACACGGTGGAATTACAAACTGCCCACCGTTTTGATGACAATATTAAACAGTTAGCAGTCGCGGTGAATCAGCAAGATGCGGAACTGGCTTGGCAGTTGCTCACAGCGAATAATGAAAATATCTGCTTGCTGGAAAGCGATTTGATTACTTATATTGCCGCACAACAAGCGGATTATTTGCGCTTAATTCAACAGAATAAGCCGTTTACTGACATTTATCAGGCGTTTAATCGTTTTCAAGTGTTGTGTTCTAATCGAGAAGGCAAAAATAGTGTTGCTGATATTAATGACCGTGTTGTCCAAAAACTAGCCCAACAAGGACGGATTCAAGTCGCGGGGCTATGGTATGTCGGTCGTCCTGTGTTGGTGACGCAAAATAATCCAGCGTTACATTTATACAACGGTGATATTGGGCTTTGTTTGGCTGATAAAAGCCAAAATAATCGGCTAATGGTATTTTTTCAGCGTCCAGACGGCAGTGTAAAAAGTTACTTGCCTAGCCGACTTGCTCAATGTGAAACGGTATTTGCAATGACTATACACAAAAGCCAAGGATCTGAATTTGAGGAGGTGTTAATCGTGTTGCCCGATAACATTAATCCTGTGTTGACCAAAGAGTTGCTGTACACCGCCATTACCCGCGCTAAAAAAACCGTTAAGTTAGTCGCAGATAAAGCGGTTTTTACTGCCAGTATTGAACAAAAAGTAGCGCGTGTGACGGGCTTGGTGAATAAATTTTAAGTTAACCGCTGCTTATTTACATTAAAATTTACTACCGTAGGTAATGAGTTCGGACATAGAACAGTAATCTAGGTAAAATATGACATCCCACTATCAAAAAAACTTCTGTAAACATAATGTGTCTTTTGCTATCACCTAATTTTCAATGAAAGTTAAGAGTTATTCTGTAGTGTTTTTATTGGGTTCACTGACCGTTATTAGTGGTATTACAACAACGAAAAACAGCCAGTCTTCTTGGTCTTTCAAAGGCTTTAGTGCATCAGCAGCAACAAGAACAGATAGCAATCAAATTGGCTTTTTCAATAATGGCAGCAATCTTCAGGCAATATCACACCTATATAACGTTAATGTAATGTCTGTCTGCATTGATTTTATATTTTGATATGATAAAGAAAATCTTTACCGCTGTTTTTCTATTTTTGTTTACAACGGCTGCGCAGGCAGAAATTGTTGTGATTGGAAATTTAAAAAATAATTTGCAATCGCTCAATTCTATTCAAGTAGAAGATATTTTTATGGGGCGTACCCGCTCACTTCCCAATGGTCGAATCGCGCTACCTATTGATCAATCAGCATTGCGATCTGAGTTTTATCAAAAACTTGTTTCAAGACCGATTGAACAAATTAACGCCTATTGGGCTAGGGTTATATTCACAGGTCAAGTATCCCCGCCTACACTATTAGCCGATGACAACGCGGTAATAACAATCGTCAACGAAAATAAAGATGCTATTGGCTATATCGATAGAAAAAATCTCGATAATCGTGTTCGTATTTTATTAATATTAAATTAACTCATGAAAGTATTTTTTGGTAAAAATCTCTATTTCAAACTCGTTAGTTATGTTTTTTTAGCGGCTGTTGTTTTTATCAGTATTGCCACCTTTGTTTTTTTTCGTATAGAAATTGATCACGCTAATGACAAAGCGCGTACCATGATCAATCAATTAATCGATACTATTGAAACAACTGCCCAAATCGCCGTTTATGCCAATAACACACAAATTGCTAACGACGTATTAGATGGGCTATTACATAATGACGTGGTTCACAAAATTGTTATTACCAGCGATAAAGGCTTTTCCCTAGAAAAAAAGAAAGACGAACAAGTCCAAGAGCAAAAAGAAATTATTCGTGAGCTACTGTCACCTTTTGGCGATAAAAAATCTATCGGACAATTGAGCATTGTGCCAAATTCAGATTTTAGTTTACAAGAAGCGCGATATAGCGCGTTTAGCAACGCGGTAAACGCGTTTATTTTGACGGTATTGACACTGTTATTTATGTTAGCGGTCATACGTTCGCTGTTTTCCGAACCTTTATTACGCATTTCTAACACATTGCACAATATTAGCGCGGGCGAACAAGAACGTATCGAGCCATTGGAAAATAATAAAAACGATGAATTGGGTCGCTTGGTTGTCAGTATCAACAAAATTTTGGATTTGCTAAACACCAAACTTTCCACTCAACAAGTGCTACGCAAACGAGTTGAAGCGGCTGAAAAAAAGCTGCGTAATATTTTTGTATCAACCAGTGCAGGTTTGTTTTTGTTGGATAAAGACGGTCATGTTTTAACCTGTACACCCACATTGCTTAAAATTCTCGGTTTTCAGGATGCGAGCTTGGTGTCGATTAATGGGCAGCATTTTGCAACGCTCTTTTTTAAAGAGCCGACACAATTTCAACAAATGATGCAAAACGCATTAGAATTGGAGCAACTGGAGGCGCAGGACTTAATGTTACACGACGGTATTGGAATTAGTCCATTATGGGCGCATTGTTTGCTGTCTAAAATTGTCGATGCGGCTGGCATTATTCGTTTTGAAGGTGTTATCTTTGATATTAGCAAGCGAGTTGCTACCGAAAAAGCCATCCGTTATGAAGCTAATCATGATGCGTTAACGGGGCTATTACGCCGTAATGCTGCCGAGTTGCAATTAAGAAAACATCTGGCATCTGAAAACAGTGCGGCTACCATCGTGTTGTTACTGGATTTAGACGGTTTTAAGAAAGCAAATGACACTTATGGGCATGATGTAGGAGATGTTGTTTTAGTTCAAACAGCCCGACGTTTGGAGGCGTGTGTGCGTCACAATGACATTGTTTGCCGTTTGGGAGGAGATGAGTTTTTAATCATTCTATTTAATTGTTCAGCGGTTAAAATAGGATTTGGCATTGCCGAAACAATCATTGCCTCTATAAAAACCCCTATTGAAATTGATCGTCGCGTGAAGGTTAGCATAGGTGTTAGTATTGGCATTGCCTTATTTCCAGTGCATGGTGACAGCGTGGAATCACTGCTGAAGTCCGCTGATGAAGCTATGTACGAAGTTAAACGTAATGGGAAAAATGGTTATGGCATGAGAGGAAAGAGCGGTGCAATATCAGTGAACCGCCCTTCTGCCTAAAGACTCAGTAATTGCGCTGTACTGAGAATTTTGCTAGTAATATTAATGCAGCTTTGTATTCAGACTCAGGTAACACACTAAGCGCATCTATCGCTTTTTGTGCGCATTCATCGGCACATTGTTCGGTATAAGCAATCGCCTGAGTGCGTTGTACCACAGCATACACTTCATTAAACGCCTCACGTTTACCATTCTTAATGGCATCAATGATGATGGCGGCTTCTTCTTTTGTACCGTGTTCAATCGCATAAATTAACGGTAAGGTCGGCTTACCTTCCGCTAAATCATCACCTAGATTTTTACCCAATTCCTCTTTAGTTGCCTTATAATCCAGCGCATCATCAATTAATTGAAACGCAATGCCCAACTGTTGACCATACTGAGCTAAATTTTCTTCCACCTCAGCCGTTGTATCAGAAAGCACCGCGCCTAAACGAGTAGCGGCACTGAATAAAATAGCCGTTTTTCGCGCAATCACTTCCAGATATTTAGCCTCAGTCGTTTCAGGATTATTACAATTTAATAGTTGCAATACTTCACCTTCCGCAATTGCTGTGGTCGTTTTTGATAAAATTTCCATCACCCGTAATTTGCCCGTACGCACCATCATTTCAAACGCACTGGAATACAAATAATCGCCCACTAACACACTAGCAGCATTGCCCCAGACAGCATTGGCTGATTCCTTGCCGCGTCTTAAATCAGATTCATCCACCACGTCATCATGTAATAAAGTGGCGGTATGAATAAACTCAATTACCGCTGCCAGTATTAGATGATTATCGTTGACACCACCTAACGCCTTAGCAGTAAGCAATAGCAACATAGGGCGCAAGCGTTTACCGCCATTACCAACAATATAATGTCCCATTTGATTAATGAGGATTACATCCGAACTTAGCTCATTAATAATGAGCTGATCAACCGCTTTGGCCTCAGTTGCAGTTAAATTCTTAATTGAATCAAAGTCAATCGGAGAGAGTTTTTGTGATGTCATTAGTTGAGCTATAAAGTAAGTTTTGAATGTGTTTCATAAGAAACGCAAATTAATCCCGTCATTATAGCGCATTGAAAAGCTAACTGACCATGCTATTCCAAGACCTAAAGAATAGCGGACTTCTGATAGATTGGAACGTATCTGGCAGCATATAATAATTATCTGGAATATCACTTTGAACCTAAGGGAGATGATAGTGTTAGGACGGAGTCTTGTGACCAGTATCCCGACTTTAGTCGTTATATTTAACCCACCAGCTTTAGCTGGTGGTTGTTGAAGGGCTTTGCCAATACGCGGACATTAGTTTCCTCAATGACAACAAAGTAATCCCTGTGCAGTAGGAAACTAAAAGTACATTAGTACATTTGCATCTATAATCTTTAGTTCACTATTAAGCCAAGGAAAACCGATGGAAACCTTATTAACTAACACAGCATCCTGTATTGCTCTGAGTGCCTCAGGCATTTTTTTTATGACAGGCTTATTAACAGGGTTGTGGAAATATATGTGCATAAGAAAAAACGCCGAGAGAGAAGCCCCACACTATGTCAATACCGCACACCGTGCGGCACTGATGTACGCATTTTCCGCACAATTAATCGCCGTCTTTGCCGCGTTAAGTGCGTTTCCAGTTTGGTTAAATACCGTTGCGGTTATTTCACTGTTATTACTTTTTGCCTTCGCCATTATTCATTATATTCAACTTGGTTTAACGAGTGATTCTAAAAATAGCCTGAAAGACTCACCCGATATAGCAAAAGATTATTTAATACTGAATGTGTTAGCCGTCGCTGAAATCGGTGGTTTTTCCGTATTGTTGTTGGGATTTTTTGTGCGTTTATTGAGTGCATAATAACCTTTGGTGCTAGTTAATTTGCAGAAGTCATGAGCAAGAGATAAAGTAATAAGCATTTGATTAAAAATGCTTTTATCACGGAGAATCTAGCCATGACCACAGAAGACATGATCATTGATTTGTTTTGCCGAATA
>CAIUVX010000032.1 GCA_903902705.1 uncultured Methylococcales bacterium | reverse complement strand
CGAATAATGTTCCACGTGGAACATTCATGTAACAACAGGAAAACAGAAAGTCATGAGTAATAACGATCACTACGACAGCACCAATATTCAGGTTTTAAAAGGTTTGGACGCAGTCAGAAAACGTCCTGGTATGTATATCGGTGATACCGATGATGGCTCTGGTTTGCATCACATGGTGTTTGAGGTGGTGGATAATTCCATTGATGAAGCCCTAGCGGGATATTGCAAAGAAGTCCGCGTGATTATTCATAGCAATGGTTCAGTCACTGTTGCCGATGATGGGCGTGGTATTCCTGTCGATATACACGAAGAAGAAGGTATATCTGCCGCTGAGGTTATTATGACCGTGCTTCATGCAGGCGGTAAATTTGATGATAATTCTTATAAAGTGTCGGGCGGTTTACACGGTGTTGGGGTGTCGGTGGTTAATGCCTTATCAGAAGAATTAAATCTGGAAGTACGCAGAAACGGGCAGTTGTATAAACAAAAATATGTGATGGGTAATCCTGTTGCACCGTTAGCTCCAGTCGGTGCGATTGAAGGCACAGGCACATTAATCAATTTTAAACCCAGCAGCGCGACCTTTACTGATTTAGAATTTCATTATGATATTTTGGCAAAACGTTTACGCGAACTGTCATTTTTAAATTCAGGTGTGCGTATTAGCTTGAATGATGAACGTACCGAACGTTCAGACGTATTTGAATTTGAAGGCGGTATTAGCGCGTTCGTCACTCATTTGAATAAGAATAAAACCCCGTTATTCCCCGATGTGTTTTATTTCATTGCTGAAAAAGAAGGCGTGACTGTTGAAGTCGCCATGCAATGGAATGACTCCTATCAAGAAAATGTATTTTGTTACACCAATAACATTCCCCAACGTGATGGCGGCAGTCACTTAGCAGGTTTTAGAGGCGCGTTGACCCGCACTATTAATCAGTACATCGAAGCCAGCGGTTTAGCGAAAAAAGAAAAAGTATCCACTACAGGTGATGATGCCAGAGAAGGTTTAACCGCCGTGTTGTCGGTTAAAGTCCCCGATCCTAAATTTTCATCACAAACCAAAGACAAACTGGTGTCTTCCGAAATAAAGCCGCTGGTCGAATCGACCATGAATGAAAAGCTGCAAGAATTCTTGTTGGAAAAGCCGCAAATCGCTAAAACCATCGTCGGTAAAATTATCGACGCGGCAAGAGCCAGAGAAGCAGCGCGTAAAGCCCGTGAATTGACGCGCCGCAAAACCACGCTAGATATTGCAGGTCTTCCTGGAAAATTGGCAGATTGCCAAGAGAAAGACCCCGCGCTATCTGAACTATTTTTAGTGGAAGGGGATTCAGCGGGTGGTTCAGCTAAACAAGGCAGAGATCGCCGCACGCAAGCCATTTTGCCGCTCAAAGGTAAAATTCTAAACGTGGAAAAAGCCCGTTTTGACAAAATGATTTCCTCCGAAGAGGTCGGCACGCTCATCACCGCTTTAGGGTGTGGCATCGGCAAAGATGAATACAACATAGCCAAACTCCGCTATCACCGCATCATTATCATGACCGATGCGGACGTGGACGGTTCACATATTCGTACACTGTTATTAACTTTCTTCTATCGCCAACTGCCTGAAATTGTTGAAAAAGGTTATATCTACATTGCCCAACCACCGTTATATAAAGTCAAAAAAGGCAAACAAGAAAGCTATGTTAAAGACGATGCAGAATTAAACAGTTATCTTATTCAACTTGCCTTGGATAAAGCGCAACTGTTCACCGATGCCAGCGCACCTGCTATTCAAGGGCAAGGGCTAGAAACATTGGCAAAGACCTTTACTGATGTAGTCATCGTGATTAACCGTTTAGCTAGACGTTATGACGATGTGTTTTTAGAGCAGTTCTGTTACATGGACGTCATAACTGACGACATTAGACAGGACGAACAAAAACTCAGCGCGTGGTTTGCCGCTATGCAGCAACGCCTAGTTGATTGTGAAAGCAAAGCCATTTTCACCATCACACTGGACTATAAAAACGATCATGAATTTTCTGCTGTCGTCAGTAAACGTCTGCACGGCATTACCAAAACCTTTGTTTTCCCCTCCAGTTTTTTTGCCAGCAAAGACTATGTGAAAATTTCCCAATACGCAGAAAATACCGCAGGGATGTTTAACGAAGGTTCATATATGCAAATGGGTGAACGTCAACAACCCGTCAGCAGTTTCAAACAAGCCTTTGAATGGATGATGAAAGAAATCAAAAAAGGTCAGCATATTCAACGTTATAAAGGACTAGGCGAAATGAATCCAGAACAATTATGGGAAACCACGCTGGATGCCAATAACCGCCGTTTGCTACAAGTGCGTATTGAAGACGTGATTGCCGCCGATGAAATATTCACCACCTTAATGGGTGATGTCGTCGAACCACGCCGTGATTTTATCGTGCAGAATGCGTTGAATGTTGGCGTGTTGGACGTGTAAAGTCTCAATACTTCGGACAGTTTTTAAATCTCAAATTCAGAGGACAATGTAGTTTCCAACAAACAGCGACCAATGAAGATAAGATTTCCATACAACTACTAGAAACGATTTTAGAATTGTGTTCAGTGTTTCAAAAGCACAAAAAATTTTGTCTATACTCTAAACGGTTAAGTTTTCGGTTTTTAATATAGCTAAAGCACAATAAAATGATGCCGTTCGTGGTGAGCTTGTCGAACCACATTCATACTTCGACACGCTCAGTGCGAACGGTTTTTTAATCAGTTTAAACTGCTTTAGCTATAAAACATCAAAACTACAGAATAATATTTAAAATTCAAAGTATTACGGCTTTTAACTTCGATTTAAAAAACCGAAAACTCAACCGCGTGAAGTCTATCTTACTACTGACCTTGATAAGCTTTCGAGGCAGAGTGACTTATGTCAATCTGAGTCGCTACAGTGAGTTAAATGAAAAAACCTATCGGCGATTCAGGGCTTACGCACGTTGTTTTCTGGACACTATCGGTAAAAATTAGCGATTCTTTATCTTTTGGTAAACAAAGGAATAAGGGATGTACACACGACTGGTTGAGGATTTTTCTGTACTGGAGGATTCGCGTTGTGCGGGAAAGGTTTTACATCGTCTGATTGAT
>CAIUVX010000031.1 GCA_903902705.1 uncultured Methylococcales bacterium | reverse complement strand
CCATAAATAGACCTGCATGGCGTTCAACTCATGCTTGAGTTTTTCAAGATGGTTGGGGTCGGATGGCTCTTCGAGTGTCGTAACGTTGTAATAGGGCTTGAAGGCCTTGTAGATATCCTCTGCTTCATTGACAAAATCGAGCACAAAGGGCTTTCAGCTTGAACTACCGGGAAAAAATCGGTAGTTGCTCTTTTATACCGTCGCTCTTGATTTAGCTGGCAGAAGGTTTTGGAATGTGCATTTTTTGCACATTCCACTGGTCTTTTTTCCAGCTCACCCTTGATTATTCGAACTGTTGCAAAATTTGCAATAGTTGCCCCCCCCTTGCAGCCTCCCGCATCAGGATGGCAACGGTAGTGCTCTCAAGGGCAATGGTGTAGGCGTGACCACAGGTGATGCCGTCGCTGATCATCATAAAACACACTCTTTTTGCTTCACAAGAGCGATGAAGAGTCTGTCCGTGAGTGTGTTGTTTTCCAGTGAGTTGTGTATTTTGATTTTTCTGAATACGTACAGTATAGCTTCATTCGGTATGATTCTTCAATGGTAATCAGCAGCTAACGGTGGCGAATTCTGAACATCTGAAAATATTTGAGATAATGAGGCATAGAACAAGTGGAGAAAAGAGAGTGGTGTGTGCGACTAACGCTATAGGAGGAATTCAAACCGGACTTGAAAAAGCAGAAGCTGATCGTTGTGCATCTAATGTAAAATAAAGGCACTATAACATGGTAGAGCAAGAACTGTATGGGTATTTGAAACTGCATTTTCCTGAAGAAAATGAGCATTGCGAATGGAAAGCCTTTGGCAATTTGCGCTACGCAGTTTCGGGTTCTGCAGGTGATGATGTGATCTCTTATGTGTCGGCGATTTCCAATATGGAAGGTGGTGATTTGGTTATAGGTGTAGAAGATAAATCCCTGCGCATTATCGGGATTCAAAACCTGCATGATTATACACCAGAAAATTTTCCTTTCCGCATCATTGGTAATTGTTCCCATCTCCCGAGTGAAGGTTTAAGGGTAGAGCTTTTTATCACTACAGATACCAACAAAACTGTTTGGGTATTGCATATCCCCAAACATCTGCCACGTCAGCCGGTAATTGCTCATAGAAAAGCATGGCAGCGAAGTGGTGATAGTTTACTTGAATTGACTCAGAGCAGAAGGGAAGCAATATTAATGGAACCGCTCCATACCGTGGATGACTGGAGTGCCGGTATCTGCCCAATGGTCACTATCAGTCAATTAGATGAGATGGCTATTACCAAAGCCAAGTTCAATTACAAAGTAAAAAATCCCCGTATTACCGAGGAGGTAGATGGATGGGATACTGTTACTTTTCTTGCAAAGAGCCGATTGATGGTGAATGGAAAAATAACTCGAGCTGCTGTTTTGCTGCTTGGCAAGCCGGAGGCAACGGCACAATTGAATCCGGTACAGCCACAGATTAGCTGGGTGCTGTACAGCAAAGAAAAAATTGAAAAGGATTACCAACATTTTTATCCGCCATACATCAATGCTGTCGATGAGGTATTTGCTAAAATTCGTAATCTCAAATATCGCTATCTCAAAGAAGGCACATTGTTCCCTGATGAAGTGGATCAGTACGACCAGCAGAATATCAAAGAAGCGTTGAGTAATTGCATCGCCCATAAGGATTATAACCTGGGTTCGAGGGTTTCTGTTGCTGAAAATGAAGACGGCTACATCTCTTTTTCAAATCCAGGATCCTTTCTTCCCGGAAGCATTCAGGAGGTTATCGAGAGCGAAGAGCCACCTTCTTTTTACAGAAACACCCTGCTGGTTACCACTATGGAGTCCTTCAATATGATTGATTCCATTGGCAGCGGTATCAAGCGGATGTTCAGGGTGCAGCGAGAGAGGTTTTTTCCACCAATGCCCGATTACGATTTTTCAGGGAACAAGGTAAAAGTAACACTTACAGGAAAAGTACTGGATATGGACTATGCGAGGGTTCTTGCCCGAAACCCCGAATTAAGTTTAAACCAGATTATTCTCCTTGATAACGTGCAGAAACGGAAGCCGCTCCTGGAACCAGAATTAAAGCTGCTAAGGGCAAAAGGACTTATAGAAGGTAAAAAACCCAATATTATTATTTCGGCAAAAGTAGCACAAACCACTGGGCAAAAAGCAGTTTACACCCGAAACAAAGCCTTTTCCAAGCAGCAGTATTTTGATTGGATTATGCAGGGAATGCAAGATCATGGTTCACTTTCCCGAAAAGACATCGAAAAGTTGGTTTGGACGAAACTGTCTGATTTATACGATGAAAAGCAGAAAAAGACGAAAATCACCAACCTCATTGCTGAATTGAGACGGAACGAAAAGATAGAGAATGTTGGTTCTGATGCGGCTCCAAAATGGGTTTTAAAGGAGCAAAAGGGAGATACTTAATCAATAAAAAATATAAGAGATGTAGATGAGATTATAAGAGATTTAGACGGGGCTTTTTTGATAACGTATTATAAATAAATGCAATATCCTCTTATAGAAAGCAGGCATCTCGTCGGTTCAACAGGCCATTTTCCAGAGAGAGCAGAAGCACCATAAAAAACGAAACCCGATAGCTTGAATTGCTTCAGGGGCTACCGGGAATAGTACTGATACAGTGTAAGATGAAAATCTGAATTATACAAACCATGCTGCAATTTTCACCTGCATCCTCACTCCCGCCTCTCCAGAATGCTCCCGTAGCTCTCCTTTGCCAGTATCAGGTATATCGTTTTCTGGAAACTCGAACCTTCGTCAGCTTTTCAAAAAGCGGTGGTCTCCTGTCAGGCACTATAGAGCTGTAGCCCCGAAAACAAATAATTCGCCTTGAGCCTTTGATTCAGCTTTTGACTTTGCTTTGTTACTCGGATTGAGTGCGCAAGTGGGCTTATTAATGAAGTAATTTGCGTCATTCTTGCTCAATTCATCCAAAACGCGCTGCAT
>CAIUVX010000030.1 GCA_903902705.1 uncultured Methylococcales bacterium | reverse complement strand
TGGGAATGCAGTTTTAACGCGCCGCGTTATAGACCGCAGCGCGGTCTGTATGAATTCCCACGCAGCGCGTGGGAACTAGATAAATCGCCTATACACAACATAATCAAAAGGAAAAATCATGAAAACAACCCCCACAAAAACCCACGCTATCAACTTGATGTTGCTCTGTACTTTGGTACTCAGCCTGTTCACTGGCTGTGCAACCACCAACGATGCAAGCTCCCAAGCACGAAGCAAGCTTGGCACTATCCCAGAGTCTCATCCTGAACGGGGTTTAGGTACGCTAAAGGGTTATCTCGACCCCAAGGCAGTTCCGAACAGTGTCGCTCTGATTCCACCACCGCCAGCCCCTAACTCGGCTGCTTTTGCCCACGATGAGGAAGTGGCGAGTAGCACGTTTGCTTTGCGTGGCACACCGCGCTTTGAGCTTGCGGTTTCCGATTATGATTTGAAAGTTCCTAGCTTGGTCAATACTTTTTCCTGTGCAATAAACGCGCAAATTACCGAAGCCAATGCTCCGTATTTATACACGGTGCTACGTCGTTCTTTTACTGATATAGGTGTATCAACCAGTGCCGCGAAAGATTATTACAATCGCCTTCGCCCTTTTCAGGTGAATCACGAACCTATCGGCGTTCCAGAAGCGCGTGCCTTTTTAGAAAAAAATCACTCCTATCCGTCTGGACACACGGCTATCGGTTGGGGCTTTGCACTTATCCTAACGGAAATTGCACCAGATCGCGCCAACGAACTGCTGGCACGCGGTCGGGCGTTTGGAGAAAGTCGCAACATCGTCAATCATCATTGGTTTAGTGATGTGGTTTGGGGGCGTTTCATGGGAGCGGGTACTATTGCGCGGTTACACGCTGATCCTACTTTCCGTGCGGATATGGATGCCGCCAGAGCTGAATTTGCGGCGATTCGCGCTCAAGGTCTTGCACCGACACGCGATTGTAAAGCGGAAGAGGCAGCACTGGGAACAAAAACCAATTAACTGCGTTGCAACACTCACGCCGAAATACACAGGCGAGCATTTTAATCCGCCGCACGTTACTGTTCGTTTAAGTTAAGAAATTATGGTAGGGCAATCCATTGTGGTTGCCCCTACTTTTACGCTTAAGTGATCCCCCTCCTAATCTTACAAGGAAAATATCATGCCCTTCACAATGAAAAATTTCGTTTTCTGGTCTGGCGTTTATAACGCTGGATTGGCATTAACCTTAACCTGTCCGCCATTTTATAAATTACTGGGTTTGAATATTCCAGCACCCTTATGGGGCTGGTTACTGGCAGGTTTTCTAGCTTTTACCAGCGCAACATTGATTTTATCTTCACGCAAGTTACGCCAGCGAGCTACATTCGTTTATCACGAAGCGATACTGCGTTACATTTCAGCACTGTTGCTTGTTACCGCTGGTTTATTCGGTGATTTAGGCTTGATTGCTGTGCCGTTGGGTTTGGGTGATTTAGCCATTGGGCTAGTGTATATGTTCGGTTTGCCTAAAGAATTGGGCGTATCTCATTGTGCTTTGCTTTGTGATTCCATTGATTGAAAAGCGTTGATTCGTAGAGAGGATTGTCATGGAACGACAACCCAGTTTATGATGCTCAATAAATAGAGGGGGTGATAAAAAAAATGAAATAAACGATAATAAACCGATTTTTTTTAACTTTGGAGTAAACATGAAAATCAATAAATTAAAAAAACAGGCTGCTAATTTGGCATTAGTGTTGTGTGTAGCAAGTGCATTGGTAGGGTGTTCTACTATTCAGTCGGCAAGTAATGAAGTGAAGGATTTAACGGTTAAGCCTGCACCTGATGCAGGTTTTATCGCCAATCCTGAGCAACAAGGTAAAGTAGACTATTTACCCTTTCAAAAAGTCTGGATAGATCCTAGTTTCAACAAGGCCAACTATTCAGAAATAGTCATTGCGCCTGTTAATACTCAATATATGCTGAAAATGGATTGGCTGCATGATATGAGTTCCGCTGTTTGGTTTGGTGACGTTCAAAAAGATATTGCAGAACTCGCAGTGTATTTTCATGATACGGTTGCTAAAGAATTTAGATTAGACCCAAATCATCGCTTCACCGTCATTGAAATTCCTTCGCAACATAAAGCACCTGCTTTGCGCTTAGAAATCGCGCTAATTGAGGTTGATCCATCAACACCCGTATTACACGCGGCTGGCTGGGCAGTTGTCGGTGGTAGCACTGCTGCTGGTGTTATCAATCAGCGTAGAGCGGCGTTTGAAGCTCGTCTGCGTGATCTGCAAACTAACAAAATAGTTGCCACTTTCGCTGATCGCAATATGCAGGATGTTGGTCCTATTGATATGACGCGCATGACTTGGTATGGTCCTGCTAAAGGCATTATGGATAACTGGGCGAAAGAGTTTGTTGCAGTCGCCAACCGTAAACCAGGTGAGAAAGTAAGCAGTCCTACTGCATTTACCCTAAGACCGTTCTAATTTGTAACTAACGTTACTATTTTGTCAGAAGTGTGAACCCCAACATTTGAATAAGCTGTTGGGGTTCAAACCATTATTGTTATACTATTTCACCGTTAATAGTTTTCCCTGTATTTCGTATCAACGCATAAAAGACATAGTAAATACCCTTATCAAAACAATCTGGATATATTTATGAAAAAGATACTCTTCACTTTTATTGCCTTCGGCCTTTTAGTTTCCTGCTCCTCTACTAGCATTGTCAGTTCATGGAAAGAGCCATCGACAACGCTTTCAAGTAATCAAATACATAAAATTCTTTTTATTGCCCTTCTTAAGGATGAATCCTACCGTAGACAGGCAGAAGATAAATTGGTGTCTTTGTCTAAGGGCAAAGGCATTGCTTCTTACGCTTATATGTCGAGTGACTCAACAAAGGCTGATCTTGAACAACGCGTTAAAGCCGATGCTATTGATCTAGTGGTAATTATGCGTTTAGCGGATGTTCAAAAAGAAACTCGGTATGTGCCAGGGAGTAGTGATATGTATGGCTACAACGGTATGTATGGTTACGGCGGTTATATGGGCGGCTATAGATACGCAGCACCTATGTATTACGACCCAGGCTATTACACGACCGATAAAAAATATTTGGTAGAAACTAATGTCTATTCTGTAGACCCCAACAAGCTAGTGTGGGCAGGCACTACTTCTACCATGAACCCCACCGAAATTGACACTACTACCACAGAGATTGTTAACGCGGTTGTTGATAATATGAAAAAAGAAGGCTTTCTATTAAAATAATAATCTGTTCAATCTTATTCCCATGCTGCGGCATGGGACTGTAGCCGCAACGCGCCGCGTTGCGTAACACACCGCAGCGTAGCGCGGTGAAAAATCAATTCCCAAGCGGCGTGAGGGAACTAGAAAAAACTAAGAATACTGGAGATGTTATGAAAATTTTATTAATAGTAGCGTGTATGTTTTTTACCTCAGGCGTTTATGCAGGTTGTGTAACAACCCCACGCGGCAAGACTGTTTGTGATGCGACTGGCTCATCAGCGGTAGTTGTCGCTCCTAGTTCCACAGCAGTTGTTGTTCCTAATACGAATAGTGCCGTTAAAGTGCAGACAAATGGTTCAACAGCGGCAGGATATAATGCCCGTACAGGTAATGCAGCGGTATCGCAAACTAACGCAAACGGTGTAGCACACACAGAAACCAGTCGCGGCGGTGAAGCGTACACTAAAAATGGTAAGGGCGTTGCTCAAGGTCCAGGTGGTACGACTTGTGCAAAAACTGCAAATAATCAAGGCTGTCGATAACTCTGTATTTTCAACTGTTTATTTGATTAGCATGGGCAACGACAAAATCGTTGCCCATTTTTTTGTTACAAGAGGTGAGCTATTTTTATTCATATTATGAAATGGTCATTGCTGGGTTTAATGCTAGTGACGACAACACTTTGGATGGTATTGGCGATTTATTTCGGTGATTCTCATACTGACATCATACAAACAGGAATGGCGACAATCGTCGGCTTGCTTGGTTTGGCTACTCTGATTAGCTTGGGCTTTGCACGGTGGCGCAAACATTTTTTAGTCGGTTACTCACTGCTATTTATGGTGGTTTTGAGCGGGTGGCTGTTGGCTGTCCAGCCGTCTAATGAGCGGCAATGGCAAGCGGATCTTGCTGTACTGCCTTATGCGACAGTCGAAGGTGATTGGGTCACTGTGCATAATATCCGCAATGTCGATTACCGCAGTGAATTCGATTTTACCCCCGCGTATTACGATAAAAGCTTCGATTTGAATAAACTTGAGGGTGTCGATTTGTTTGCTGTTTATTGGATGGGACCTGCGATTGCGCATACCATTATGAGTTTTAATTTTGGTGAGAATAATCATCTTGCGGTATCCATTGAAGCTCGCAAAGAGCTAGGCGAAGGTTATTCAACTATTAAAGGTTTTTTTCGCCAGTATGAACTGACTTATATTGTCGCCGATGAGCGTGATGTGATTCGCTTGCGAACTAATTACCGTAAAGACCCGATTGAAAACGTCTATCTTTACCCGCTACACCCGCCTAAGGAAAACTTACGGCGTTTGTTTTTGGAATACATTCGGCAAATTAACGAACTGCATGAAAAACCTGCGTTTTATAATACTTTGCTGGATAACTGCACCACCGCTATTTGGTTTAACACCCGTGTGAATCCAACACATTTACCATTTTCGTGGAAAATTCTGTTGAGCGGTTATGTACCTGAGTATATTTACGAATCGGGTGGTTTGAATACAAAAATCCCGTTTGAGCTATTACAGAAACAAGCCTATATCAATCCAATCGCTAAGACGCTGGATAAGTCGCCTGATTTCTCACAGGGTATTCGGGCGATTATTGAGAAACCGTAGTAACATTTCAGCCTGAAAGAATACTTTAATATCAACGTAGTATTGTTGTTGTAACTTTTAATGCGATTACTTTTTCCTTGCACAACAGACTGGAATAAACACATGAAAAAACGTACTACAAAAACGCGATGGTTGTTGTCATCGCTGTCAATTGCCCTACTTTTATCTGGTTGCAGCAGTATTGGTAAAGGCGCGATGGAGGCTTTTTTAGAAAAATCCGAAAATGAAGATACGCGCCAATGTCAGGTATGGGGTCAACCTTTTACGGGTATTGAATCCGAAATAGCTAATAAGAATAAACACACCAAGGTCTTGTTTGTGCATGGTGTCGGCGATCACATCCCTGGCTATACCACCGAATTTTTAGAAAAATTAGCCAAAGACTTAAACTTGAACGAGCGTTCATTAGAGCAGAAAAATATTGAACTGGTCGCGCCTTTACTACCTGATAAAAATCTTGGCAATTTGCGCGTCACGCATTTACTCAATGAGCAAAATGGACAGGAACTGACGTTTTATGAATTAACATGGTCGGAAATTACTCGCGCAGAAAAGAAAATGCTGGCATTTGATACTTCAGGCGACTACGATTTTCGCCGCGCTAAAATCAATGGGCTATTGAAGAAATTCAGTAATGATGCAGGGGCTGATCCTGTTATTTATGGAGGAGAAAGCAGAGTGCCTATTTTAATGGCATTTTCACAGTCAATCTGCTGGATGACAACGGGGGATTTTCAGAATCTGCCCAAAAGCGGCAAACAAATGTGCAATGGTTTGAATGATGAGGCGATTGAATATATTAACAGGGATAATTATGTATTTATTTCTCACAGTTTAGGTAGTCGTATCGTCACTGATGGCTTGGATCGTCTTGTTGGAATGTTGGCAGATCCTGAAAAATACACCACGGGTAATAAAAAAATCACGGTGACCAGCAAATCAATTGAAGCTCTACAAAACAAGCACATCCCTATTTATATGCTATCCAACCAATTGCCTATGTTGCAATTAGGACGCAAGCCTCCTGAAGTGGCTGGACAAGATGCCCGTTATTGTCAGGCAAACGGGGAGAATTATAACAAACGTATGTTCAAAGAAACTGACATTGTTGCCTTTAGTGATCCTAATGATTTATTAAGTTACGCCATACCACAGGAATTTGCAGAAAAATACATTGATTCTCGACTCTGTGCCAACATTACCAATGTTAATATCAATATCGCCAAAGTCATGGATGCGTTTGGTTTGGCTGATTTGGCTAATCCGATGGCTGCCCATGTCGGCTATGATACCGATGATCGGGTAGTTGCCTTGATTGCCCAAGGGATTGGCACTAAAGCCGAAGCACCGTTGATAAAAAAACGCTGTACGTTTACTAAAGAAGTAAAGTAAACCGCCGTCATCAAAGCGGCAATTCAACCCACACTGCTATTAACATCACAAGCTATAACAAGCGATTAAACTCGTTATGGCGTACCATTCAGCACTTTTTAGAGTGGCGGTTTTGTTTTATATATTATCCATCTTACGAGTTTTTGAATAGCCACTCATAGATGATTTTGTAAGATAGGATTAATAATACTTAAGCCAATAATATTTTTAAAAAAAATCTACGTTTCTTGTGTAAATATCCATATTATTTAATAATGCAGTGGCAGCAATAATACTGTCGTTTGATTTCATTTTAAATTGTTGCCGTAATTCAATCGCTTTATCAATTACGGCTTCATTTATCGGCATGATTTTTAGAATTTTAAACACGTTTTCAAAATATTGCTTTTCAATCGCTGTTAAGCGTGGAAACCCTAAAACTTCGAGTTTGGAAATATGCGAAACCCCATTTTTTGTGTCTAAAACCAGTGGTTTTTAGAGACAAACTCGGTTTGACACGAGTAAATTAGGTCATTGCTATCTAATAAAATCATTTCATTAATTCAAAGACCGCTCTTGCCGTTCTGATTGTTGCCATGCTAACGGGTCGCCAAAGGAAGTGGTTTCTTGTGTAAAGGATTTTACAAACTCAATAGCCTCATTTATTTCATCTTGTTTATTCTTATTGGATTTTGTTTTCTGCAAAACAAACCGACAATGAATATTCAGCTTTTTAGTTAATTTTTGCATGAGTTTTTTATTTGCTCGTTTTCGCTTTCTAAGACGTGTGAGACATAGTCATTCCTTATGGAGATTTATATTATTTTGTTGGGTTGCCAAAAAGCGGCAACCCAATCTACGCGGCTGACAAAATATAACCGTAAGTTGGGGTGAGGGTCGAACCCCAACATTTATACATAGGTGATTGATTTGGAGAGATAGTATCTATCTTGCTAAGCATTTTCAATAATGGCTATATCCTCCGCTGTTAAACCATACAGCTCATAAACCATGTTATCTATTTCTTTATCGGTTTGATCGATAAGTGTTTTAATGGCTAGGGCTTGTTGTTTTTCAGTTTCAAATAATACCTGCCATTCGCGTACTTTATTTAAACTATGGGTTTTATTCAAATCCACTTTCGATTTTTTTAATTCGCTTTTAAATTCATCCCAGCTTAACTCATAATAGCGTTGAAGTTTATTACTGAGTTTTTGCGGTTTTAAATCGGCTTGAATAAAACTTAAAAATGCGGATTGTAGCTGTTGCAGGTTTTTGTTTTGTTCTAGCATGATGTCGGCTTTTTTGATGAATAATTGTTGCTCTTCACTCGGATTATAAATTGGAATAGCTAAAAGTGGTTCTTTATCTAATTGGTAATTACTGCCCTGCATTTTTCCTTTGTTTTTTAGCCAAAATGCTATTAACTTTGAATTAAGAAGGCACGTTAAATATTTTTGATTAGTTCTATTGGTTTTTATTATATAAAACGTTGCCGATACATAACAATCAAAATCAGTGTATGTGAAAATTGGCATACCCACGCATTTACGCAAGGCAATAATTTTCTCGCCTTTAAAAAAACTTTCAACCCTTGCTCTGTGTAATCCGTAAGGCTTATTATCGGATGTTATTACCTCTTGAAATTGGTTTAAATGTTTTTCTATATTAGGATAAGGCTTTATATTATCGGCTTCTTTAAAACTAGAGTCTGTATAAATTATCCATTCTGAATTATTGGAGCTTCCAAACCATCGGGAAAGTTGTTGACTTGTATAATATGGTTTTATCAATTCTAACTCAGTGGATTCTAAGTTAAGAGCTTGTTTTTCTTTATCACTCAAAACAAAAATACCTTGACCAACGTGGAAATTATTACCTAAAAATTGTTTTGAGTTTGTATTAACATAATCTTGTGGTAAAACTATTCCTTGCGCTACCTCTGATTTTTTATTTAAGAAAAAGTTAGAGCGTCCTTGAACTTTATTTAAAAGTTTGTCGATTTTATTTTCACTAAATGTAAGCATTTTATTAAAAAAATTCTGCCTAACAATAACAGGAGTCAAAATTTCGTTATTTTCTGTCTGTATTCCTTGTAGTAAATCAGATACATCGCTAAAACTGGCTTGTTTTGTTTTTATTCTACGATAATTAAATGTATAGCGGTCTTCTGACTTATCATTGCTAAACAACATAATCATTGATTGCACATCAGCATTCTCAAAAATCATATAAGAGCCAAAGTCAATTAATTGCTTTATTTTCGCATCTTCGATAATTTTATTGCGTAGTTTTGATGCACCTGTATTGGTTGTCCAATTATTAGTTGCAATAAAAGATAAAATACCTGATTTACTTTTTAACAAAGATAAATTATGGCAAACAAATAAATACCATAAATCCATTTTTCCTTGATAATAAGGTGATGCTCTTAATCCATCAAACGCCTTTTTATGCGTATATTCTTTGACATAAGGCGGATTCCCAATAACCACATCAAAGCCACCATTATCCATTACCGCTTTAAATTCTAATTCCCAAACAAAAGCCTTATCACCTGCCACGGTTACATCATCAATCAACGAATTACCACATTTAATATTATTATCCAATGACGTTAATGGATTATAACGATTGGCGGTTTTTAACCATAAACTGAGTTTAGTAATTTCAACGCTTTCCTGATTCAAATCTACTCCAAACAAATTATTATGCAAAATTTGCTTACTCAATCTATTATTCAAATCAAAAGTAGTTGATTGTATCGGTTGTAATTGTTCTAACTCTTTATTAACCCGTTGCCCTTCGATATATAAAAAATCAAAGGCTTGATTTAAAAATGCTCCCGAACCACACGCTGGGTCTAACACTTTGATAGTAGACAATACTTCTTTATAGGCATCATAAAAATCTAAATGGCTTTGAATAGCGGCATTGCATTCAAATTTACCTTTATTCTTGCCGCTTGCCACAATACGAATAGATACTAAATCAGCATCGCTTAATTCGGGTAAATCTGCTTCATTCAGTTCTGTACGTCTATCTTTTAACCAACCACCTATCGCTTCTTCAACAATATAACGGGTAATCGTGTCAGGCGTATAATAAATACCATCTTTTTTGCGCTTGCCTTGTTTTTTATCAAAATTTTCGCCGCTAATATCGGCTTTTAATTCTTCAATATCGGAAATAGATTGTTCAAAAATATGCCCTAAGATATTAACGTTTAAATCAGAGGCTAAATCATAGTCAACTAACGCTAACACAGGTTTTAATATCGCATCATCAATGAGTAAGTTATTAAAAATTTCATCATCGGCAAATAAGCCGCCATTAAATTTATTAATGCGCAATTCTGGATAACCCTCATTAATTGCCGAAAATAATGCCACGATGCGCCGATATATTTTATCGTGGTCTCTATTCCAGACATCTTTTTTAGCACTGTCGATAAGATTGCGTAAGGTGTAAGTATCAATGATATTATAATCTTCACAAAAGTGAATGAATAATAAACGGTCTAATAATTTTTGAGTTTTAGTTAATAAAATTAATTCATCAATAGTGGGATTATAGGCTTTTAAACTTTGAAAAAAAGTTAACCTAGCTTGTTTGTAATCGGCATAGAATTTTTTAGAAATTTCTATTTCTTCGGCTTGGCGTTCGCTATAAAGTTTGTCGGTAATACTGTCGCCTGTTTGGTTTATTAAACGGGCTTTATTCAATAAAAAATAAAACTGTTTAAATTTATCTTCTTTATCTAGCGTACTAATATCAAAAACTTGGTAGCGAGTTCGATCGGTTTGATAATAAAGCCGTATTTCTAAAAAATTAGACACAATAATCCAGCGACACGTCCCCCCTAAACTATTGGCATAATCAAAGGCTTGTTGTACGGGGGTACGATTATCATTTTTGCGGGTTTGTGGTTTATCTAAATCAGTTTTGGCATTTTTTAATTCAATTACCACGCGTACATCGGCATGAATGGTTTTATCGTTAATGGTAAAAAAACCTAATGCACCGTCCATTTTTTTACCATCAGCGGCTTTTTGTTCAGTTTCTAAAAACCATGTACCTGTGTCTTTTTGATTGCTGTAATTTAATACGTCAACAAAGAATTGTTGTAAAAAATTACCTTGTAACGATTCTTCTTTACTTTGAATAATGGCGTTATTTTTAATACTCTTTTGCCAGCTACGGATAATATCTAATTTTTGGCTTAGGTTTTCTATTTTCAATAGTTCTAACTGTTGAAATTTACTATTGAGGTATTTATCGCTGAATAATGGATTAGTGGGTTTCATAAGGTATTGTATAAGTTAATCTATCAATAAATTGTAATGGGTTAAAACTATAACTCACAACAACATCCTACTTAACGGGCTGTTATTGTCGATGACTAAGGGCTGGTCGCTGTCACAGTGGGTAATCAATTCGCTTAGCTGTTGACATTGTTCAGCGTGTTGCTGATTAACGCTATCAATAACTGTCGATACTTCGTACTCTATCAAACTAAACGCGCTACTAATTCCTTTGTTTAAGCCATTTAACGCGCTCTTTTTTAATGAGGGCTGGGCTTTTTTTAGTATAAAAAAGGGGATTAGCCACGTTAAGGCAATCAATAAACTGCTATGTAGGACAAAATCCACACCTAAATAGGGAACGGTGGTCATGTTGCTGTGGTAATAACCGATAAATACTTGATACGCTACCCACGTCATGGCACTGAGTGGCAGGGTGATTTCACATAAGCGCATCGCTTTTAAAAATCCACGCTGCAAACCATTTCCTGGATTAGCTAAGGCGAGACGCGCTGAGAGTTCGGTTTGGGTTTTGATTATTTTCGCCGCTTTATCGGGTAAATGTGTCAGTTGTTTTTTCAATGGCGATACGGGCAAACCCGCTTGATCTGCATTACTCACTAACTCATCAAGCGCGTCATCAAAACGGGATTTTGCCCACTCATCCCATAAAATTAATCGCTGGGCATCGGCATATTGAGTTAAAGGGGGCGCGGCAATCAAATCACTGGCATGGTCGGCATAATGTTGGGCCAGTTGTTGGCAAGACCACGCTAAACCTTGCTGTAATAATGCGCTGGTTTGTTGCCATTGCGTTTGCCACTGGGTTTTTAGTTGCCCAGTTTGTTGCGTTGAACCTAAAGCAAGCTGGGTAGTTTGTAGTAGTTGTTTCAGTTCTTGCTTACGAACTTGTGTGCCGCGTTGTTGTAGTTGTTCGATGGTGTGTTGATTAGCTAAAGTGATGATGAGAGCTTCTAGGTCGGCAAAATCATCATTCAAACTTTCATCGGTACAAATAGTTTTAAAAATCATCGGCTCAACAAACCCTGCTTTTTGCAATTGCTGATTAAAATCGGCGTATTGCGCTAACTGCCCTCTGTCCCATTGATTTAATACAAACAGCCACGCGTGTTTGCCGCCTTCGGCAAGTAATAATCGCCACGCTTTTTCATCCCGATAACGCTCTGGGCTAACGACATAAATCAGAATGTCGATATGCGGCAACCAGCTTAAGACTTGTTGTTTGTTGGCAAGTTCGGTGCTGTCAAAATCGGGCATATCAATCCAGATAATCGCTTTTTTACGCTCGTCATCGTGTTGAGCCAGTTTGATTTTAGCGAGCGGCAATTGTTCTGCTAAGGTCGGCAAGGCGATACTGGTATGATAAAACAGCGTTACCTCGCGTGAAGTAGGACGTTCTATGCCAGATTGTGCAATGGCTTGACCTGCTAAGCGATTGAGTAACGCGCTTTTGCCCACGCCTGTGCCGCCCATAAAGGCGACGATTAACGGTCGGGTATTGCTGGTAAATAAACCATCAGGTGAGCGGGTATCGACTGTATTGAGTGCTTGCAGTGCGTCGCTGTTCAGCCAACCTTGCGCGTGCGCTTGGTTTGCCCAGAGTTTGGTTTGAGTGACTAAATTAGAGTAATCGTAAGCCATGACGTTTTTCGGTCAGTTGTTGTTCAGCCGCTTGTAACGAGGCGAGCGGAATATTGAAATAAGTTAAGCCAGACAGTTGTTCGGGTAATAACAGCAAGTGCTTAACCAATGTGTCGATAAATAAAGTTTGTTTAACGATGCTCAATTGCTGTTGTTTGAGTTCGTTTTCAACTTTGTGCATATAACTGCCTATCGCGCTTTCTGTCAGCATAGAAGTCACCGTTAGCATAGCGGGTGCGATGACTAAATCCTGTACGCCAATACCGCCTGTGTGTAGCGTTATGGCAATCGCAGCAGCATCAGCCGTTACTCGTGTGGCGCGTAAGGTGTTTAATATCAGTGGTTGTTGCTGTAATTTATGATAAAGCTGTTGAGCAGTGTGTTCTACATCTTGCTGAAAATCGATGTGATAGTGTTGTGCTGCACTAGCAAATTCTTCTAATAAGCGAGGACGATTTTTGCGTAATACACTATTTAAGGCTTTCCACCATTGATTTTGTTGTGGGTGTTCGGCTTGATCTAATAATTTATCTACCAATTGAATTAAGGTATGTTCGGCAATTTGTTTTAATAAGGCGACTTCGTGGCTAGTATTGGCAATGTGTTCGCGTTGTCGTCCCAGTTTCATCATTTGTTTGACTGGCCACGTTAATACTTGCCGCGCCCCCGCTAAAAAACCTGCCAATACGGGAATTTCTAATAAAGTCAGTAATTCCGCTAATGCTTGTTGAAAGGTTTCATAATGATGTGGATGATTTAAAAAATCGCGTTGATAACTGGCAAGTGCCGATTGCATTAACTCATGACACATTTGCTGCCAATCAGCGACGGCTTGCTGCTCAGCGCGAATAGGTTCTAACCAACTTTGCCAATATTTTTGTAATAGCTCTTGGGTAAAATTGGCTTGTTTTTTATGGTTAACTTGTTTGGCTAACTGCTTTAATAACTTGCTATGCGCTATAGACCACTGCGGTGAGCCTGATTTTTTTTCATAAAACAATGGCACAACGTCAGGAAAAGGATCGCTTCTGTGCGTGTGCCATTTTTCTTGCAATGACTTGATTAATAGTGTTTCTGAACCTTCGGTCAGTTTGTTTAAACAAATCAACACAGGTTGATGCAAGGTTTCTAAAAACGCCATCATCTCCCAAACCGATTGATCGGCATATTTCTCTTTACTGACCACCAAAATCAGCACATCTGCCAAAGCAATAGCACGAATCACGCCTTCTCGGTAAGTAGCGGAATCAATCGAATCAAAATCTGGCGTATCCCATAACACGCCATGCGGCACAAAAGATGATTCATTATCGAGCGCAGTTAAAGAGTAGCAATCATAGCGTTGTTTGCTTAATTCGTTTTGGGATAACTGCTGAAAACGTCCAAAATAATGCGCTAAATCCTGACAATCAGCCAGACTCACGCCCTGGCAAAAACCTTGCGGATGCACGGTATAACCCGCCAAAGGACTCACGCCCGCGACTGGCTGATTTAATAACACATTCACCAGCGAACTTTTACCCGCTTGGGTCGGACCAATAACGGCTATTTGCAATGGTTGCGTTGCCTTATTCAGCAATTGCCCCTTGCGCATAAACGCCTCCGCTAAAATTAGCTGGTCTATGCGTTGCTGATACGCGCTACTACGCGCTTCATTACCTTGTTGACTTAATACGGATTGGTAACGCTGTTTTAATAGCTGGATAAATTCAAGCATATAAACTTTACTCAAGGTTATAATGTCCGACCATTTTACTTTGTTTGATGAACCTGCGTTATAAAATACCACCACATCAACCCGAACTTAAATCGAGATCATTCCCATGAAAAAACTAGCTATTGTTTTATTAGCGTTAAGCTGCGCCACATTAGTGGCTTCCTGCGGCAGAGGATCAGAAGTCAACGGTCATAGCACTAAAACTGCTTATCGGTCAGTCAAAGGCTTAAAAAAATATATGCCAGCTGAAACACAATTAGAATTTGAAGTGTCATTTTGGATGTTGCGTGACGCGAACAAAGATGATGATACTTTTTTAAATGTCGTTGATGGTAAAAAACCCGAAGAAATTATCGCCATGGGTAAAGCCCTGTATCAAGAACGCAAAACCGCTGGTTATAAAGAGTATGATAAATACGCCAGTTGGGAAGAAATGATTGCAAAATTCGGTAAAGAGAGACTTGATCAAGATAAGATTAGAAAAGGTAGGGAAGAGGAAGACTTTAAAAATGGTAAAACTGATGAAGGTAAAAAAAGACCCAGTGCTTCTATTTTATACGACCCACATTCACCACAGCATTAAGTTCGCCGCTTACTTTGGTTAAGCCGCAAAACGGCTTAACCTCTAAGATTAGCGTCATTTTATGATATTGATGGTCATTGGATAGTGCCAAAGCTCACCATTGTTTGCCTTAATACCACCAATAATAGGAAATACCAAGCCAAGAATGCCCAGAATACCCAGTATTGGAAAACCAATGAGTACAAATAACAGCATAAAGCCAATTGCACCATAGATAAGTTCGGAAATAATCCAATTCACAACGGCTTTACCATGCTCATCAATTGAAGGATACTGCTCTTTTTTGATTTGCCAAATGATGATAGGTGCTATCAATCCAAGTAGCGGTAAAACAGTAAAGCCCGCTAATTGTGATAGGTGTAAAAACATCGCCCATTGTCTTGCTTCTTGATCGTCTTGATTGCTTTGCTTGAGTTCATTTTTTGAAATATCCATTTGATACCCCCATGTTTTATTATTGATTATTTTTCTAAACAAGGCAGGGATACGATTGCTTTGCCCTGCTTAGCTTTTGAAATTACACAATCTACTTTTAAATAGCAAGCTATTATGAGAGCAATCGCTTGATTCCCCTTTTCAAACCATAAAGAGATTTCACTATGTCACAAAATAATCTTAGATTACACCATGCGAGTTTAGTTGTTTCTGATACCACCGCCTCACTGGCAATTTATGTGGGTATTCTGGGATTGCAACAAGTTGACCGCCCTGATTTAGGTTTTCCAGGTGCGTGGTTACAGTTAGGAGAACAGCAAATTCATTTGCTGGAATTGACTAATAGCGATCCGACTACAGGTCGTCCAGAACATGGTGGACGTGACCGTCATGTTGCCTTAAGTACCGATGCACTTAATCCTATTAAAGAGTCATTGGAAAAGGCTGGACTTGCCTATACGTTAAGTAAATCAGGGCGACGGGCGTTATTTTTTCGTGATCCAGACGGCAATGCGATAGAAATTTTGGAACGCTGATTTAGCTAAGGTCATTCAAAAAATGCCAAGCGGCATGATACTTGGCAATTCGCGCTAAATCTTTTT
>CAIUVX010000029.1 GCA_903902705.1 uncultured Methylococcales bacterium | reverse complement strand
TCGGTAAAATCAAACATTACCGACGAGTGTTTTCACGATTTGACAAGCTCGCCAGAAATTACATGAGCTTTATCCGCTTCGTTTCTGCACTTATTTGGCTACGATGAAATGTCAACAGAACCTAGGCAATTTCTAATAGATGAGTACAACGCAGGCAGGTTATGGCGCAAAAACACAAATGAATCATTAAGAACTATAAAAGTATCAGGTATAAAAGGGTTAGCGTCAGAGTATTTGAAAGCCCGAGAAATATTGAAAAAAGCAGGTGAGCCTGCCGACAAGCCATTGACATACTCTATTTGTAGGGCATTGAATGAAGGTTTCTTACAACCTGATTTTAAAATCAAAGACAATGGCGAAAGGGAGAGGTCTAGGGAGTAATGGAACAGAAAACATGACACCAAGTAGATTGGGTTGCCGTCTTTTTGGCAACCCAATACAACCACGCACAATTATGATTGTAAATGTTATTTGTTCATCATGTTTGTTGGGTTGCAATAATCTGCAACTCAGCTTACGAGTTACTTGCTGTTAAGGAGATATTTATGCTTTTTATGAAAATCATTAGTGTGTCGCTAATTGTATGCGCAACTCTGCTGTCAGGCTGCGCAACAACGCGATTCAATTCCAGTGTTGACTCGCTTGCTAAGGCTGACGCAACTGTGAAGAAACGCTACATACTCATATCTGGCGGAAAAGAGGGCGAAGTTAATAATCTTCAATTTCAAGAATTCGCTACATATATTAACAAAGTTTTAACCGAGAAAGGATTCATAAAGGTAGGTGCTTTTCAAGATGCCGATGTGGCAATTTTCTTTACCTATGCAATAGGTAACCCGCAAACATATCAATACACCTATTCGTTACCGATATATGGTCAAACTGGCGTATCTTCGGCAAACACCAATGGAACACTTACTTCATACGGACGGACAGCAACTTACTCTAGCACCACAACATATACGCCAACATACGGAGTTACTGGCTCTACAACTCACAGCTACACAGACACAGTTTACACAAGATTCCTATTTCTTGATGCCTACGATGTTGCAACCTATATCAAAGAAAATAAGATGGATCAGGTATGGAAAACTAATGTTGTCAGTAGTGGCTCAAGCAATGATCTCCGTCTAGTCATGCCATATATGGTTACTGCCATGAAGCCTTATTTATGTACAAATACAGGTCGCAAAATTGATGTAGAAGTTACTGAAGATGACCCTGCCGTTCAGCTACTTCGTGGTGTTCAGATACGGTAACTTAAAACTTGCAACCAAATACCATACGATTAAATCACGCTATGCAAAAAAGTATTTTGGCTTGTTGAAAGGCATAGTCCTCTATTCACTCAACGCGAATCATCTGCCGTTATGCCTAAAAGTCATTGGTGCCAACCAACACGAAAGCCACTTTTTACTGGATATTGTGGAAAGCAACACCTCCGATGTCGAAATCACCGCCGTCTCTGGTGATATGCACAGCATCAATCGTGTCAACTTCGCCTTGATGTATTTATTCGGCTACCGATTTATGCCGCGCTTTACCCAATTGTGCGAAAAATCAAACCAACACTTAGTGTGTTTTGATGAACTTGAACACCATGCTCAGCACCTTATTAAGCCCAGCAAGCGCGTCAATAAAGCACTCATCATCAAAGAATGGGACAAGGTCTTGAGAATATTGGCATCACTGGCACTCAAAAAGACGACACAAAGCCAGATTGTTTCTAAATTATCGACTTATAAAAAGACGAATCCCACCTTAAAAGCACTGATTGCCTTTGATGAAATCATCATGACCGATTACTTGCTGGATTATATTGATAGCAAAGAAATCCGCGCAGTGGTGCAAGGCTCATTGAATCGCGGCGAATCTTACCATCAGCTCAGCTCCACCATTGCCAAAGTAAGCGGCGGCAGAATGCTCAGTGGAAAAACTGTTGCGAACTCGATATTAATACCGAATCTATCCGCCTCATTGCCAATGCAGTGATTTTTTATAATGCGACACTCCTATCAACGCTTTATCAACACTATCAAGCAGTTGATCCTGAAATAGCAAAAGCGATATGCCGATTTTCCCCTGTCGCTTGGCGACATATTAACTTTATTGGTAGGTATGAATTTTACACTAGAACAGATGTGCTTAATATTCAAGAGCTTATCAACAATATTGTCGCCAGTTTTGAAATCGATATTTCGTCTGCACGCCACTGATACCAAGGGCTTCAGTGTGGTCGCAGGACAAACCGTTCTTTTGGTTAATTAACCCAGTCTTTTTACTTGAAAGTTGTACAACAAAACTCAACTCCATTTTCATGTTTGGTACTTTGATTTCGTATATGAGTTTTATGGTACGAAAAACAGCTTAAAACCTGCCTAAATCTGAATTTTTTGGCTCATAAGCTTCCGTACCAAAAATACGACCGTTTATTTGAACACTGAATTTATTGCTTGTGATCTCAAAATGAAGGAATCGTTGTCGTACCCCCGTAATGCCGTACCCAAACAAGTGCGAGCGATTTGTGAGCGAAAAATCGGCGCACGGCGTTCCATCACCAGCGTGAAAAAGAACGAACCGCCTGGCACATAAGCACATCGATAGTTAGACATAAGCGAGTCATCCAAAGTAGGGTACGCTGTGCGTACCAGACAGACATCAATGAACAATGGATGTCGGTTTAAAATACCCAAAATCGTTATTGGTGCGAAATATGGTACGCACAGCGTACCCAGGCGGGGCGGGTTATTCAACCCGTCCCAAACGTTTGAATTCCAACGCAACTCCATATATCGTAATGTTCAAAACGTTGCGACGGGGTGAATACTCCGTCGTGCTTCGTTCATATTTTAATCACTGGATCGTCAAACACATCGTCCGTAGAGTTGGGTATCGCTGTACCGCCAGAAACGACACGTATTTTGAAACCTTTTTGGACTCGTAAGTTTGTCAGGTGTAGTGCCGTGGTCGTAGAGTGCGGTCTTACGTAGATCAAATAGATTGCTGTTGACCACTCCTCGGTTTCGAAGGATTTTACGCACTTCTCGCAAGGGCTCTGGCTGAGAAAAATATAGATAGAAGTAACTCGTTTGCGCCACTTCTTGTCGTGCGAATTGAACCACGCAATGAACTGCCGCTCCGCGTGACTCGAATTGTTGCCCTTGGGATCCCCAGTATTCCATGTCGTTGTATACACTGCGTTCTCGGCGGGGCTGACCACGTAGTAACCACTAGCACTGTCTTGTCCTTCCTGCCCCCTTGCACCTCCGATTCTTACCGTTGATCCCTCAGCTGGAACTGTGAAATTGTGTGGAACGAGCGGAGTAGTCCTTCCCTTCATCCCTTGTGTCACAGGTTTGCTTGGTTCGAGTTCGACCTTGGTTACCATGAAGACGGAAGCCGTCTTTCGTGTCATCGCAATTAACTCATCGAACGGACTCGCCTCTCCCCATATGCTAAGTGTGCCACCACTTTTCTGCCGCACCTCCAAAGCTTTAAGACCTTCACTGGCAAATTGCTGGAGTACCTCTTTCCTAGCTGTTTCAATCTTGGATTTTGACTGGATGCCTTTGAGTTTTGTTGCTAATGCTCGTCCAGCTTTCGTTTTCACTTCTGAGTTGGCTACATCCTTGCCTTTCTCTTTCGTGCTTCCCTTACCCTTTCCAAACAACTTCTTAACCACTCCCACAATTTTAGCAATCACCTTATCAATCGCCTTATCCACCTTATCCTGCACTTTCTTGATGAATCCCTTGATCTTGTCGCTGATACCACCTAATCCAATCAAGCTGGCAAGGAAGCCAATTAAGATGGGTATCATGTTGGCTAGTGATTTCTCTATCCAGTTAGCAGCACCGCCGATGGCTCCCGTGGCAATGGCGTGGACGGAGTTGATGACCGCTTCGACGAAATCCATGATTTGTGATGCTTTGTCGATAACGAAGGAGACCACATCGTAGATCAGCATGATTGCCTGAAAAATTGCACCTGCTGGGTTGAACATTGAAACAACCTTGGCGACGGCTTTTTTAACGATGGTGGTGATAATCCAGTCCTGAATGGCATCAATCACCATGGATTTGAGGCTGGATAGGTCTTCTTTGACTTTTTCCCACAGAGCCGCTGGTCCGCCTTTGACCAGAACGGTGACGTACTCGACTACTTTTTCGATGGCTTTGACAGCACGTTCACCGATTAGCTTGACGGCTTTAGCTCGCATACGTTCGTAGGTGATACCTAGCACACCCAGAACCAGCTTGAGAATAGAGGGCAGCGTTAGGTCAGTGGGTATTTCAATACCCGCTTTTGCCAGAGAGCCGAACAGCCACTTCATGAAGCCAGCTTTTAAGTGCGTCCAGATGTTGCCAGCGAACTGGTTGAATCCTAGTTTGATTGCTGCAAGCAGGTTACTCAAAAATTGAACTGGGTCTTTCAAAATCAGGTCGATGGTATCCGCGCCTTTGCGTAGGATACCCATTAAGCGATCTTTGAATTCCGACAATGCTTTGACGACTTCACCAATTTTTTCTTTAGCTTGAGTCAACAAGCTCTTGTTGTCATCCCTGATAGCCTGTTGGGCTTCTTCCATCTTGTCGAAGGCTTCTTTGTATTTTTGTGCTAGTCCTTCGGCAAGTTGTTGTTTCTTGTCATCGATACTCGATTCTAGCTCAGCGAACTTGCCTGCATAGTCCGCCTGCACTTGTGCTGCTCGTGTCTTTACGCCAGGTGATAACTTGGACGATTCACTGGCAATTTTGGCTTGACCGATTTTGACATCGTTCTTGGCGGCAGCTAGTTCTGTTTCCACCAGATTGGCTACACGCACTGCCAGAGCGTTCATGGCAGTGGTGAACTGGGAACGACCTTGCTCGTAGAAGCGGTTGACTTCTTCGGGCAATTCGAGAATCTGATCCTTGATCCAGAGCAGTGAACCTAACGGATTGAGCAAATAACGTTTGAGCTTATATTTAAGAATCTGATCTTCAACGTAGCTCTTCATGGCGGAGAGAGCTGCTTCTATGCCTTGGTCAAACAGTTTGTTGACCTTGGTTTCTAGCTGTTCTAGTCGATTGTCAACCACTGTCTTGGTATCGGCAAAAATTTTCACTACCAAGTCGGTGAAACGCTTTAGTTCTTCCTCTTCCTTAACCTTCTGCTGTTCCTGCCGTGATAAAACTTTCGCCTTGTTACCGCCTTTTACACCCAGCAGAGTCGCTGCACCTTTTTTGGTAACATCAACTGCTTTTGCCGCCGTTTGCGCCAGAGTGCCGACTTCTTTGGCGCGGTACTGGGCTGGGGCTGTATCGGCTTGTTTGGCTACCGAGTCTTTGGCGGCAAGCATCGTGGAGTAGCGCGAATCGGTTTGCCACGTTTTTTTGTTCAGATCGTCAATCTTGTTTTTCTTAGTCTCATCGACGACTTCGCTCTTTGATGCTTGCAAAGAAACTTCGGCATCGGGTTTGGGCACTGGCATAGCACCAGCCGCATCAAGCTGTGGTGCAGCAGTCACTGGTTCTGGAGCGATGGGTGTCACCTGTTTGGCAGGTACGCCAGATTCAGACGGTGTCTCGTTCGAGGTCTTTTTCAGGTCGCCCGTGGCTTCCTGCTTTTGTTGTGCGACATTACCTTTGAGCGAGCCTTTCATCTGCTCGCTAGACCCACCTTTCATGAATTTTTCGGTATCACCTAGAGTCTTGGGCATTGCTTTGGCGATTTCTGCCTGAAGCAATGCTAGAAAACTGGAGGTTTCTGGTTTTTTAGTTTCTGCCTGATCGAGTTTTTCAACCTGCTTAGTACGGGCTCCAGCAGCTTTCTCGTTAACAGGTGGTTTGGCGGCTTTGGCTGGTTCGGCAGCTTTTTTTGCCGCTGGTGGATGTTGCTTGAGCTTACGGCTATCATTATTAAGCTTATCAACGACACGCTTAAAACGCGGATCGTTTTGCGGATTGGCTTTGGTTTTAACAGCACGGGCAACGGCAGGCATAGCAGTCTACCCCTTGGGTTGTTGTAAGGGACAATGCGCCCCCGTTTTTCGATACTCGCGCAACAACGCACTATGAAGATGCTCTGCATTAATGACTTGTTGTGCTTGCAGGGCGAGTAATTGTGCATGAGTCACGATGTTGCGGAGTTGACCACCTGTAAATACACACCGACAGGCGAGTTCTTGTAGCCAGCGATCATCGACATCATGTTCACCCAATTGTAGGCGCAGAATTTGATAACGGCGTAAATCATCGGGTGCGCGAAACTGAATGACGACTTCCATGCGGCGGGCAAAGGCTTTGTCGATACGATCTGCGGCGTTGGTGGTGACTAACAGAATGCCATTGAATGATTCGATACGTTGCAACAGGAAATTAGTTTCGAGATTAGCGTAACGGTCATTAGAAGAGCCAACATCGGTACGCGATGCCATCAGTGAATCGCCTTCATCCAGTAAAAGGATGACATCGAGTTCTTCCGCCGCACTGAACGCCTGTTCGAGATTTTTTTCAGTTTCACCAAGATATTTGTTGACGGTGGCAGATAAATCGATACGAAACAGGTCTTTACCTAGCGTGGCGGCTAATAGTCTTGCTGCCAGCGTTTTTCCCGTGCCACTAGAGCCTGTAAATAATGCGCGGACTCCGATGGTTTGTTCTCCACCATCACGCGAAATAGCTGCCAATTGTTCACGATAACGGCAACGTAGCACGAGGGTTTCCAATTCTGAGCGGGTAATGTCATCAACGGCGAGATCATCCAGATTACCTCTGCTTTCCAGACGGGCAGCCAGTGTTTCTAATCTGGCACTGTGCAAACTTCGGCAAGCAATAATCACGTCACGGTTGTTAATGTCATTGCGATTATCCAACTGCGCGTAAGCCATAGCGGCACGGGCAGCACGATGAATGTTACCGCTTGTGAGTATGACCAACTGCGCTAAATTATTTAAAATAGCAGGATTTTGTGTAGGTGCGGCATCTTGCCAATGCAAACGCCGAAGTTCAGCATTTGGCATGGGTAAAGTGACTGTCAATAAAGTACGGGCATCATCGCTATAAATACCACCGTGCATTCCCATCACCACTGCAATAGGATTCGTGACTAAAGGTAATGGCGGCATCGTCCGATTTTCACCAGGCGATAATGCAAGTTCAATGACTGGCAATGCGTCCAGCACCACTGCGAGTGCGCCAAATAACCGCCAGTGTTTGTCGTCATCGAGTACGCTGGCATTAAATATTAATAGGTCTTTATCCAAACTACGCGCTAATGCACCTAGCAAGGTTTTTCGTCCATTCTGACGTGGTCCACGCACAATCAGCATTTGCTCCGCTTGTGATGCCAATAGTTGCGGTAATTGCTTGCAGACAGCCAGCACAGATGGCGCGGCTTTATAATCGGGTAGCGGCAATAAATCCGCTTTTGTTTTGTGACGTAACCAGAATAAGGCAGGTGGTTCTCCACGCAAGGCATCCCACAGCGGCGGCACAACTATCAATGTCCATTCTGAACGTGGTGCGTCTGGATTTAACACTTGCAATAAACCTGCATGAACCAGATTACGAATCGAGCGGCGTACTACATCGGCGCGGTCTTGTTCATCCTCATCACACCGCCACCATGCAAGTAATAATCCAGCCGTTGGTCGGCGTTCACCGCCTGTCGCTTGCTCAAACAAATCTGAAAAACGTGGGTCTTCTTCCTGTAAACCAGCGACTAATAGTAAATCCAGTTCCAAGCGACTGAGTCCCGCCTGTAACAATGCCAGTAACGGTAATTTTGTCGTCACTGTATTTTCCCATGTCATCAAAGCAGTACGCCATTGTGCTGACGAGGGTTCAGAATACCCCAGCCGTGTTGCAAGCTCATCGACATAGTCTGCTAAAAAAGGATAGGTTTCCAATGCGGCGGCGCGATCACCATCAACACAGGTTTCAATCAAGTGTGCAACCACGCCAAACAGTGCGAGGCGAAAATGCTCCATCGCCGTGTGTGGCACATTGCTGAAAGGATATTCAGCTATTAGCGTGAATTGCGCGTTCATTGGAAATGAAAGGCTATGGTTCGACCAGCGGTCGGAATCCAGCCTGGATTTCTATCCAGACCAGCAATGCGTAGTTCAATCGGTAACGTATTCAATGATAAATACACATCCAACGTGGTGGCAGTGCAGTAAAGGGTAGCGGCATGACAGCACACCAATCTGGCTAATGCGTCTGGCGTGTCATCATGCAATGCGCGTTTCAAACGGGCGTGTAAATACAACAACTGCCAATTCAACCAGCGTCTCAGTTTGCTACGACTATTGGTTTTTTGGAGTTGTCGATATACCCGCACCAGCCGTACTTCGCCTAGTTTTTCATGTTGTAAGCACAAATTGCGAGCCTGAGCGAGTGGAGTATTTTTTGTTTCGCGTTCTACATCAGTGATGACAAAACCAGCCGTATGCCAGAGTTGTAAGCGATTGCGCTGAATAGTGACATTAAGCACATCAACATCGCCCCAAGGCAAAAACCAGTCAACAGGCATAACCCATGAATCAGGCGGCAAAAAATCACCACCTAAACTTTGTCTGGATGAACGCCCTGCCAATTCTGCAAGTAATCGCCATACTGAGTCTTGCTCAAACGCCGAACCAAACCAAGCGCGACCAATTAGCGCGAGCCAATCCCAAGGTGATAGTCCAATACCAGTCGCACGCGGTTGGGTAAAATCACCATAGAGTTCCAGAGCTAAAGCCACATTAAGCAGATAAAAAATACCGCCGAATTGGGTGCTTATGTCTTGCAGACATAAGCTTGCCATTTCATTATTGGCGGGTGTTGTGGAGTCGGCTGCTGATAACGGAGTTTCAGTGGAATCCAAAAGTAGGCAATCTGTCGCATAGTTTTCATTATGCTCTGAGACTTCCAAGACCTGCGAGGTTTCTAAAACCTCGCAGGTCTTATTCACTAAGTCAGGTAGAGTAGAGTGAGCAATCGACTCTAGCGTTTGCCTGTCTGGAAAAGCCTCGTCATTCTGGTAAGGCTGACAATCTGTAGCGCGTTCTTGTGTTATGCCATTGTTACGTTCCAAGACCTGCGAGGTTTTAAAAACCTCGCAGGTCTGAGTCTCTTCGGAAGTCTTGCTCACTAAGTCAGGTCGTGTAGATTGAACAATCGGTTCTGTTGTTTGCCCATCTGGAGAAGCCACATCATTCTGTTGGTGTTCGCCAGAATCCAAAAGCAAAGGATGGTAATCTGTAGCGCGTTCTTGTGTTATGACCTTACTACGTTCCAAGACCTGCGAGGTTTTTAAAACCTCTGATGTCTCAGACACAGCAATCTCTGTCTCCATTGCTTGCACCGCACCCAAAAACTCAGAACTGCGCGTCCATACCGTAGCGCGTTGTAAGCCTAATGCCAGTGCCAACAAACGCCGTTGTGCAATAGTCAGGGTGTTAGTTTGTAACTCTGGTATCAATGCGACTAAATGCTGATAGGCGGCTGTCTCTGGCAAGTTTGTTTGTAATAGCTGTGGTGTTTGTAGCCACGCGGACAGTGACGGAATCGAGTGTGCTGCAACAACCGACTGAATGGCGAGTGACACTTCGGCTTCATGCAAACGGGCTAGCCAGACAACAGCGGATTTTTGTGTTGCTAACTGCGATAACACAGCGGGCAACAGCTCGCCGCGTGGCAACACAGCTCGTCGCCACCACTCCGACACGGGCAAACCGCCTAACACCGATTGCCACCACCAACAACCCGCCAGTGTGCCGCGTAACCAGTCGCGTAGCAAACACGCCATTAATTCAGATTCATCAGCAAACAACACCGCTTCCGCGCCTGCGGTTTCCGAATTAAGCCAGGGACGACTCGCCTGTTTTGCGTTGCGTTTAAGTTCTGTGCGCACTACTTGCCCAAAACCTTCATCGGCAACTGACCGAGCCAGCCGTAGCCGCGCTGTCGGTGCAACCCGTTTCACAATCAGCAACACCCTAGGCGGTAGCCCCAAAGATGCTGACGAAATATCTCCCAGTGCCGCCTCGAAGCGTAGCCGCGCACTTAGTCCATCCGCTGCACCGTTGAGATGGACGTGGCAGATTTGTAGGGTGTTGGGGCTAGCTTCAAAAGTGGACATTTGGCGTAGTCTTCCTAATCGAGTGTTAGTGAAGTATAGCAATCAATACAAAGAATATAATTAGTAATAGCCATACCCACCAAGGCCACTCATCCTTAGATTTCATGGGCGCAGCTTCCAGTGTAGCCTGGATAGTTACCATTCCCCCATCTGGCACCCTGATTGAAGATATGCCACCACCATGATAATGCAAGCCAGAACCTCTTAGACTCCATTCGAATAGATCATCGATACCTTGGTGCTGAGCAATAAAACCAAATGCACCTGGCGATTCGTCTAAAATCTCAGTCGTTTTAGTACCAATTGTCAATGTTTGACCTGTACGCCGATAGCCTTCGGTAATCCAGATGTAGTGCACTTCATCTGAGCCATTATCACCCCTGGTTTTAACAGCACTACTAATACTGGGTCTTGATATAGCGTTAAGAGTGGGTTCTGGATCTGGTTTATTAGGTTCTGGTTCTGGTTGTGGATCAGGCTGAGGCTCCTCATACTTGGGCGTAACAATCTTTCTGGCATGAGTGAACAGCAAAAAATCGTGATGATTGCCACTGGTAGGAGGGGGATAGCCAACACCGCTGATCACTACTGGTCGCGAGAATTTTGAAAGACCAATGAAATATGTGTTGATTCTAATACTACTTTGAACGAAGTTTGCCTGCCCCGTACTCGCAAGTTGCACCCAAACGCAATTCGATCCATTCTGATACTTCGAAGGAATTTTATCTTTATCCCACGTCCACGTTATCTCCCTTTCTTGTGTGGACGGAATAGAGATACCTGTGTTGGTGGGATTGATCGGATCGACTGGGTAGTCAGGAACGGCACCATTTGCAGGTGACCATTCGAGGTAGTTTGGAGATCCGAGACCAAAATAATGGAAGCGAAATTCAGAAGTTACCCCAGTAGCATTATCAGTTGCCGTATTTTTCACTTGCGCCACCAGACGATTGCTCTGCCATTTAGGTGCAGAGTCACCGTTGCCATGAATAATAAGCCCCAATGGACTCCATTCCACATCTGCTGTGTCCCTCACCCCAACTCCTTGTCCGCCATTTCTGAATTGCAAACCGAGACCTATATCTTTGCCAGATGGATGCTGTAATGAGGGTATTAGCCCAGTTCCATACCAAGTTGGTTCAATGACCGCTTTCTGATTTAGGTTGTCAGTTATGAACTGTTGAGGGTTAGTAATCGGAAACACGAATTGAGTACAAAACTCTGGATAAAGAAGTGGCTCATTCCCGCTCGCTGGTGTCTTACCAGTACGAATTAAGTTAAAGTACAAACCGAAGCTATCTTGCAAATCGATCCAGTCTTTTCCACCGCCATTCGCCCCTGCTGCCTTGAGTGGCAATTGGACTTCAATACTCCATGCCGCTTCAGGGAGTATGACACCACTACCATCAGAAACTGAACCTGTACCTCCTTTACAGCCAGTGAATGAATGGTTAGTCTTCCCTGTATAGGTCACAATATACCCGTTTACCGAAAACACTCCTTCTGATGGAAATTTATTGGTTGATAAGACTTCGAAGGTGAAAGCTGTATTAGATGAAAGGGTTTGTAATCCGACAGATGTAGTCACGACTGGCACGGGTGGCTGCCAAGAGCGAACCTTGATACCGATAGTCGGTTCATAGTTGGAATTATCGAGGTTTTTGTCTGCCCAAAGTGTGGCTCCAGCTATACCTCGGTAATGTTTCACACTGTAAGCAGTCTTGTCGGTACGGATGTGATACCTTTCGCCAGTGGGGATGTGCCAAGTGGTACGCTTGTTAGTAGGGTTTGACGGATCATCATCATCCATATTTCCTGCTCTCACAGGCAGGGTGCCAACTAAAGTCGTATTGTCGGCACCGACATCCTTCCAGACGGGAAAAATATCGATGCGCCTTGCGGTAGTCTGGTCTGGGTTGTTTTTATTGGGACGTAGCGCGATTACCAGCACATCGGTTTCGTCAAACGTGTAGTCAAAGCGGCACATGAAGGAGAGATTTAAATAATTGCCATTTTTGACACCCTGAAACACCACTGGCGGAAACCCAGAACCATTGTCGAATGTTAGGCGACAGCCTTTGACGTAACCTGGCTCGACCTGACTGGTATAGATACCATCATCTTTGATGCCAGTATAGCCATCCAAAGTGGGTGCGCCCGTAACACTATCGTAATCTGAAAAACATAATGTATCTATAGTAGACATAATTTTCTCCTGATGAGCATAAAACTTAAAGAATCATACAGTGACACCTTGAATAGGTATCCGCGTATATGACGTAAAATTGGACGTAGTGCTTCCAATATTGAAATGCTTCGCTCGAACAATCAGGGACTTGACTGTCGCTGAGCTTTGCGAATCCTGATTGATGATACGAACATAGACTGTCTGAAATTCCCTCTGCTGCATTGTTTGATCGGGAGGGTTGACTGTTGGTACGCTCCATAAACCCGTACTGTTTTCCTCCACCTCAGCACTGAATTCATAACGACCTGGAGCTTTAACATTTTGTGTAGCCGTCACAACAAAAGGGATTACGCCAATCGCTCCCCAGACTACTTGTGCGCCCTTCACTGACTTACCATCAATGGTAATGTCAGCTGCCATAGCTTTGTTGCGATTACCTGTCTGAACATCCTTGGCTGGGAAGTTCGATGAATCCAGATTGACGGTCGTAGCTGGGTCGCTGGTTGGTGTCGCGCCAGTGGCATCAAGAAATATCATGGGCGATGAATCACTGAAGACTCCGTCCAAAGAAACAACGTTTAACGTGGCGGTAGCATTTATTCCTCCAGTGGGAACTTTTCCAGTGACTGTAACCGTAAGTGGCTTACCAGCCTCGATACGCTGCATACCTGTTGGAGAAATCGAGGCTCTCTCCTTCCACTTATCGGCACTAGCACCATTCGCCTTGGTAAACACTAATTCGAGCGTGTAATCAGTAGTTTGTAATGTGGGCGAATCTACCAAAAAACTGAGTGTATAGTCACCTGTCGCAGTTGGCTGCCCTGTTGGCGTTTGGTCATAAATTGTGACCTTTCCCCCTTTTTGTACAGGTCGAGGTAAAACTCTCACAGCAAGGGTATCTGATTCACCATTGTCATTATGGACAAAAACCTGCATGTCGGATGGCAGACTCGGAAACAGGTCGGGTACTTGGAATGCCAGCAGTTCACCATTCGCCTGTAAGAACTGATTGATTTCAACACCTCCTAGGTTGACAGTATTTCGATCACCAGGTCGAATGAAATTGACTCCAATTAATGTCAATTTGCTTCCTACAGAAACATTGCCAGTTGGGTTACGAGTAAGTAACTGCGGACGACCACTACTAACACTTACGCCTGACAGCAATGCAGCTACCTGAATTCTCAAATCGGATATATCTTTGAGCATTTGATTAATCAACTGGGCGGTAATTAAGTCTCCAGGCTGTACTTCGTTGGTTCTTTTTGAAATGAGTGCATAAAGTAGTGCGTCTATTTCGCTACTACTCAATTTCCCTTTTAGTTGATCAATAATTGCCGACAGCGGAACAACGATGTTCCCTGGATTTGCGCTGGTTATTGTTGACTGAGCCATAATACTCTCCTTTAAAAACCTGTTAATTTATTAACGCGCTTGTGCGTAGTTGCTGTAGTTGTAATGAGCCAGACTAAACTGCGCATCGCCGATATAGGGCAAATGACCACTGGCAAATATTAAGTAAGATCGTGGGGCTGGTGTGCTACCAGCAAAATCAATCGCCATTCGGTTCTCTCGTACTCGATAAAGCCACAGCATTTCGCCTTTTCGCGGGTCTTTTTCGTTCGTTTTTGGATCGATGGTTTGTGTATCGATAGGCGGATAGCTCAGACTTTCTCGTATCAGGCTTTCGATACGGGCGGCGTTGATAAAGACTGGGGAACGGTAAGTCATGCCCGTGAAAAACTTGGTTGCCTGGGCATCGCTGAGGTCGGTTTCTTCTGCGACAGGGATGATGCCTACGGGTGGCAGGTAACGAAAATGCGTTTGTGCGCTTACTGTGGCAAAATCAGCCTTGACTGATAACTCGGCGATTTGTGCTTGAAATTGTTGGAATATTGCCTGACCGACAGCGAGGCGACGTTCATCAACCAGACTGGCAAAGGGTTCGCTAGTGCGTGATAGTGGTCTTCTTACTGCCCACAGGTCTATAAATTCCAGTTTGGCTGAGCCTGTAAAAAATAGTAGCCCTAGCGGTACTTCCAGCGGGCTTAATATATTTTTACGCAGGGTTTCCAGTAAATCGGTTGGGCGCAGGGCTTCCAGTAAATCATCTCGACGGGGTGCAGCTCCTAGCAGATTTTCAAACCAGTCGGCTTGTATGCCAGCACCAAAACAACGGTAAGCAAGTTCATTGCGAAATGAGGATATACTTTCATCGAGGTTATATAACGGGCGATTAATTTTGAGCAGTCTAAATTGAACAGCTTCGACCATCGCATCGGTATTGCAACGCACATTGCTGGGGTCTAAGCCGTTGGTTGCTGCTCTGCCTTCGGATGTTTCTGCGGGGGCTATGGTCAATACATAGACACCCGCCCCTGCGATATACGTTCCGCCTATTAGTTTCTCGCAGTTTTTAAACAGGCAATCAACGCTGCCTGCTTCAAAACTTTGCGCTAAAGCCAGTTGACTATCGTTTGTTAGTCTCAGTGCCTGCCCTTCGCGGTTGAATGCCAGACCTTTTTTAATAGTGACTACGGGCAATTGGGTTTCTTTGCTACGTTGTTCATTGGCTTCGATTTGCAGACCGAATGATACGCCGTCGCCTAATGCCAAACCCATGCGCCAATCCGCTTCGCGTCGTGCATTTTGTTCGCGGGAAAAATCTTTGCCCGTCAGCAAACGACCATTGAAAAAATTGACCGAACGAATACCGCCGTCGGTGATTGGTTCCTGGAGTTGTAGAATGTCGGTTTTGTTCATGTCCACGTTCTCCTGATTAGCTTGTTTCAATGATATGCCAGGTTTGTATGCCGTCGGATACCAGAGTAAACGACCGATGGATTCCAAGTGTTTTATGTTCTAATCCGTCGATAGTATCTCCAGTGGCACTGTGGACTCTGGTCGTCTCTTTTTGACTTTTGATAATATAAACCCGTCCTTGATTGCCAATCGCACATTTAGGCAGTGTGATGGTTATATCGCCGTTACAGATGACACAGTGATGGGTTGCATCGAGCGTTAAATCGGCATTGACGGTTTTAATTGCAATCTGAACGCCTCCTGTCGTTGTTATGCCATTAAAGCTGGGTTTACTTATTTTGGTAAGACTTTGCGGTAAGGTGACAGGATTACTGGGATCACTGGCAAAACCGCATAACAACCATTCTTGCAGCAAACGCATGGATGCCAGATAGGGGCGGCGACTTTCGTCAATATGGATATTTTTGAATTCACCATTGACGGCTTTGTCGTTGACTATCCATACGCCGTCAACACTGATTATTGGTACTTCCAATTGTGCCAACAGCACACAATCCTGAGAGGGATTTGCAATTGTATTGCATGAACAGCTTGCCCATATTGGTTTAAGGTTTGTGACCCAGAAACGAAATGCCACGCGCAGAAACGAAGAAACGTGTTCGCGGGGAATTTCCAATTTAGTCGTCGCCACTGTATCGAATAAATAAGCGCGTAGTTTTTCAAACAATACCGATGACGAAAATGGCGCAGGGCTATTTTTCATGGTATCTAACGATAAGCGCACAGCGGTTTTTAGTGCAGTAGCCCAACTTTCTTCATTGGCTGAACCTGTGTCTATGAGCGGCATCTTTTTAAGCCAGGCGACAAAATCTCGCAATGCGTCTTCTTCGATTTGTGACGGGGCTTCGGTGCGTAATTCCAAACAGTAATCATCGGCAATCCGAGAGTCTGCCATCAGTTGATCGTCGGAGCGGCATGGATCACCAGGTATTGGTACTGGCATGGTTTTACAGTCTTGGTAGCACAGCGCAAGGTACAAGCTGAGTTTGAACTTGGTAACGGGCGGCGGCAAGGGCGGTAAGGTGTCCGCTATTAATTTGTTGATCTTGTCCTTATTTTCGGCTTTAGCCAGCCATTTATTGATTAGGGCGCATTGTTCCTCTGGCACACAGACTAATTTACCACTGGGTACAGCGGCAGTTCCCCGTGTGACATGCAGACGTGGACCATCATCTACCCCTGCATCATCGATAGTGATTGCCAGACCGCTAATTGTGCCATAGCCTAGCAATTCTCTGATCGCCCATTGATCGCGGTTTGCAAGGTAGGTGAATTCCTGCGTGAAGTCATCTACGCCCAATACCATGCCCTTGGTATAGTTGACGTGTTGCGCTGGATTTTGTCCTGCTTGTGGCAGGGCAACAGAAGGCTCATTACAGCATCCCATGATACGCTCCTAAAAAATGTTTAAATGTAGCCACACTCACCTCAGCATTTGAGTAAATATCTATCGCTATCGGTTAGCGGTTTAGCACCACCAACAAAACTTGCACCCAGATAAGCCTGACCTAGTACGGCATCGGGTATTAACTGCGGTGCGCGGCTGCCTTGATCCAGTAAGGTATCAAGTCCTAAACGGGCTTCGCCGATGCGATTGAGTGCCCAGTAAAAGCGCACATCAAATACCGTGTGCGCAGGTTTTTCTAATTCGATAATACGCCGTGCTAATTGTATTTGCCGTTCCATCATTGCTGGATCTTCGGTTACCACTGATACGGGTAACAACACAGAAAAACGATGCGCTGTGCGTACTATCGCCAGTAAATTTTTTTCAAACTGTAACCAGTCGGTTCGTGCGGCTTTGGTAGCGGGTAGATAATCTGGCAAGGCAATCAGATCAAATGTTGGCCATGCGGTTTGATAAGCTTTGTTTAACTTTGTAATATGTCGATAACGACGAGCAAGAAAATCTTGCCAGCGTGTGCGTGTCGCATTGGGTATGGCTGAATATGCCCGCCATTTTTCTGGTACGGCTGAATCTGTCGGCCAATCGGATGGATAAGCGGTTTTTAGGTCTATATCGGTGCTATGTATGGCTAAATAGTGTTGCCAGTTTTGACGATCTAATGCACCAATGCTGGGTATAAAGCCAAAATGTTGTTCGCAAAATTGCCTCCAGCGTTCTTGTAGATTGGCATCTGATGGCGGTGCTAAATCGAAGGGTTTGAATGTCATGGGTTGACCAAGAAACTTGGCATAGCGTTCAAGCAAAACGTCATTGTCTTCTTTCGGTGACCACAATGATTCGAGTTTGATGGTACGAAAACCACTGCTATCTTCGCTTTCTGGATCACCCGCAACGGCTGCTCCCACTTTGCGCGTAAGATAGGCTTCTACAATTCGAATAGAATGTAAATGTGCTTGATCTGGATTTGGATCGTCAAAAGACATATCCGTCAGGCAATTTTCAAAAGCCAATGATAATGCCAAACGCAAACCATGTACTGTGCCGCGCCAACGAAAGAAATCCATCGTATGTTTGATAAATAAACGGCTGCGCCACTCTTTCCAGTTAGGATCAAGGGCAACATCAAACCATCCTGCTAACCATTTCAGTGTTGCATCGGGTGCGCAACGTGGATCGAACAAGGCTTGTGTCTGTTTTATACGGTCTTCGATGCTGGTATTAATCCCTTCCATATTAGCCAGAAAACGCTCAGTGAAATCACTCGCTATCGGGTCTTCTCGGTAGACGGCTGGCAGGAAACGTTGTGAATAGGAAAATCTAGGATACCAAACACGCAAGGCGCGTAGCCGTGGTGTAACCATACCATTTCCGCTTATACGCAATTTGATTTGCAAATAGCGACCACGCATATTTTGTAATAGTAATTCCCAAGTACCGATACCTTTTTCGCGCTGTGTGGAACGTGCGGCTTCATCTCGTAACCACGGAAGTTCTGCACCGTCACTGCGTAAATAGGGTTTGGGTTGTATTGTCCAAGAGCTGATAATTTCACGATTATCGTTATTTACTGACAATTCATCAGTAACCCGACATAAAACTTCGACTGACGCATCGGCTGGAATACTGGCATCCAGCATGAGACGATCCCAAACGCATTGGGGTTCTAAGCCGTCGAATACAGGAGTTATCAATTCGGCGGCGGTTTCATCATAGTAACGTATGCGGGGATGCTGAACGATAGGTATCCAATGCGGTGTCTCTATACCACTGTCGTAGCTAGCAGTATTATCTTTACCTTTAAAAACAGCTCGACCTGCATAACGTCTTAATGGAAACAGTATGCTTGAACGATGTAATTCAACCTTATCAGTGTCAATATGAATCTCATAAGCCAATGCTTGATTACCCGTATCAGTAGCGACAAAAAGCTGCAAGTCAGCGTTTGGTACAGTACGGCTGTAGGCTTTAGCGACAACAAAATCGTGTGCTAGCTCATTCAGTGGTTCTTGTGGTAGTTTATTCAGTAGTAAAAGTTCATTTCCGTTGACTTTGTCATCTTGGCGTTGCAAACGAAAAATACGCGATTTACCAGCAATTTCATTGCGGTCAAGAATCAGAACATTATTTTCCAAAACCTCAACAGCGATAGGATCAATTTTTTTGCCCAAGACAGTACCTAAATCAATGCCTGCTGGAAAAACGGTTGCTGATTGTGGTTTGGCTACATTTTCGCCATTTGCTGGTTGAAAAATAGCTGCTTCGGCGGGCGTGAGTGTCGTTGAATCCTGGACGTTGCTAATAACGCTGAGTCGGCAATCCAGTTCCCATAAACGTGTATGTTCGCGATCAAGTATCCAAACGCCGCCACCGTGACGGGCAACCATATCGAATGGTGCAAATGGAATCGAAGTTGACCACAGTGTTTCAACGGGTGAGCCACCTGCTATCAAGTCGAAGGCTAGCAAACCTGCAACGGATTCTGTCGTAAACGTAACGACCAGATAGTGATCCTCAGTGACTGCCAATGCAGTAAATTTTCGCTGGATTTTTTCAGTTGTGGTAACGGTCTGGAAGTCACTATCAGTCGTATCACAACTGACCAGACCATCTGACCAAAACGCGCTTTCACGGTCACTGCCAACTGACCATACCCGCAATTGGGTAGGATCGCTATCAATCCAGTAAATATTGCCGTAGCGGTCTGCGCTTGCAGCTCGACGGGCTTTAAGCTCAATAGGATTTTCTCCAGATGTTAGCTCTAGCGTTATCGGCTCATTCCGTAAGCAAACTTCCTTGCGCATTGCATCACAAATCAACAAGGTTTCTTGCTCACTCAGTTGCTGTGGTTCATTAACACCATCACCCACAAGACAACGCCCCCAATCGGCTTCGCCAAGTATTAAATGAAAACGGCTGCCATTGACGTTCATTAGCAACCCTCCGGTATGACTGGAACTGGTAAAAAGGACGGTGGTGTAACACCAGTACCAGTACCGCTACCTGTATTGCTTGTGGTGACGGAATCACCGCGTACATCTGTGATTGGTCGTGGCTCTCCAGCGACGACAGAAATACCCAGGATACGCGGCAGTTCTAAACCATTCATTTCAATCACTGATTTTGCAACACCTAAGCCTTCTGCCAGTAGCACATTGTCGTTTACTGAAGTAACTCCAGCTACCCGTGCTGTCTCTGCCAATAATACGCGGGCACTGACTGCCCTGCGTAACGGCCATCCTCGTATGGCAGGGTCGGCTGCGGGGTCAAATAATAAGTGACTTTGCGCCGCATAGCCGATGTTGTTTTGATCTGTAGCGATAGGAGCCAAAAATTGCCGTAATCGCTGTTTGACTGCCTCGACCACTTCTGCCACCGAAAATTTTGCAGCGACATCGATGCCTATTGAAATCCAGATTGATTTATAGACAGGTCCACAAACGACCAATTCAGTTGTGACTAGCCGACGCGGTTCGAGATAGCGACACAAACTATTGAGAAATAATTTATCAGCTTGTGGTGCATCAGGTTGACTGGGATCAAAACGAGGAATTGCCATCACAGTAACCACGCCAGGTATCGCACCTGGTTCGATAGGCGCGAAATCTGGATGAAAAGCGGGTAATACTTCAATACGCCCTATATCAATACCTGGTGTACGCCACGCAATAGACTCAAAATCTTCAACACTGACTAATCGGTCTCGATGTTGTAAAAAGCGTTTAATTTGTTTTTCGCCATCGTTTACAGTTTCTGCATTTGCTCCCCCCCAAGTGCGTACTGGATTAGCGACAATGAAACCCGAAGGCAGTTGCGGTGCATTATTTATAGCCATAGGCGCGACATTACCTGCTGCACCTTGGCAAAATTCATAACTCACAAATACGTTAGCACTTAACGGCAAACGGTGTCCGTGCAAGCCATCACCGAAAGTCAGGATTCCTGCTTCATGATCGACTTGAAAGACATTGACTGCTTCTGGATTCTGTGGCAAAGACTGAGACGCAGCAGTCGGTGCAGTGCGTGTGTCAACCACGGGAACTTCGGGTTGAGCCGCCAATAAATCGTCAATCTCCGTCCAACGGAGCTGTGTTGTACCCGCTTGAGTAATCACATCGACAGAACCTTGTAGCACGGGGGATCTCGATAATCGCCGCGTTTGATCAGGTGTTCCGTCACCATCCGCTAACCGCTCGGATAAAATCCGTTCCCGCTGACTGACGGGTGTGGCATTAATATCCACCCACAACACACGCGCTTTAGCTCCACCAGTAACACGCACGCGTAACCAAGTGATAATACGATTTGATAAAGCGGAATCTTCCAGCATGGGGGGCAGTTCACCAACGCCCGCTTCGAGTGGATCAAGGTCTTGCCATACGCCCAGTTCTTCGGCAGTGGGTAAGGTCAATTGCACCACGCCAGGCGTGGTCAGTACATTAACCTCAGTTCGCGCTTCCAGTTGTCTATAGCTTGGGATCGGACGACCATTGCTATCACGCAGTATGTCGCCTGTAATTCTGGGTAACTCAAAAACCAGTAAATCATTGGACTGTGCTTGTCCACCAGGTACTAGCTGTACCTGACTCGCGTCCAGTGCTGGAACTAAACCTAAGGTTAGTGTCCTGCCCGCGATACTGCTGCGTACCTGATCTATTTTATCCTTATCATTTTTGCGTGCCAGTATGGCAATCCACAACGAACGATCAACCGTGTCATTATTAAGATCAACCTGATTAACCATCGAGTAATCCAGGGCAACAGTATTGTACAGCTTAAGTTCAAGCGGCATTTGTTGCTGATACGAAGCATACAATAAGCGGTAATAGTCGCGAATATCTGGCGGTACTGGCTCAAGTGGACGCTTAAAAAATACGCTTGTTTCTATTGGTAACACATCGAGCCCCAGTTCGGTGAGAAACAATACGTTACCCGCACGGACTTCCATACCCGACGGTATTATTGCCTTGGTGTCTAAAGCACCGCTTTTGTTATTAATGGTAACCAGTCCGCGAGCGGCAGTCGCCGTTGCTAACGGCATCCGTAATAATTGCAGAAATTTGAGGCGATTACGGTCGGGAATCTGGTTAGCGCGGTACAGCAGATTTTCGGTAAGAAAAGCATACAACTGTACCAAGGTAACGCCTGGATCGCTGTTATTAAAGTTAGTCCATTCAGGCGTATGTACGGGAACCCGTGCCAGTAGTTCATCTACTAGTTGTTGGTAACGGCGGTCATCAATGTTAGGCAGTTCAAGTGGCATGGCTGTCGTCCTTTATTGTGAAGCCCCAAGCGGGATGGCAACACCGATTCGTTCACGACTGTTTGTCGCTACCAAACGATAAGTAATCGTTGCAAGAGCTGCGGATAAATCGGCTGGATCGGTCACTATATCAACGGATTCAACCTGAATTCGCTGCTCCCAGCGTGCTAACGCGCCAATAATGGCTTGCTCGATTTGTGCATAAGTCGCTGCATTATTAGGCTCGAACAGAAAACGACTGAGTCCAGCACCAAAATTGGGCAGCGCGATGCGTTCGCCTGGTTCGGTTTTGAGAATCACAATGATGGATTCGCGTATGTTTTCCTCGCCTTCTGACCATACCAGACGACCATCTGCACCAACTTGTAGCGGGAAAGATAAGCTACGACCGAATATATTGTCTGTGTTGCTCATTTGCTACCCCTTCTTACCTTTTAAGCCTGGCACTGGAAAGCAGATAATGAAATAAGGCAACCAGCGAAAAATAAAATCCAGCAATGACACAATGATCATCAGTAGAATCAAGGCGCAAATAGTAATAATCGGTATCGACAAAGAGCAGATCATGCCTATATTAATGCCATTTCCATTACTACACGCGCCACCGTCACCAAGTTCAAGGTCTTTATGTAGTGGCCAGGGCAACACTGATCGTACTAGGTCAACTAAGCCCAAGCCTTTGGCGCGTTGAATCTGACCACAAAGTACATCGGAGATAATAAACGCGGTATTTTTACTGTGCTTACGAATACCCGCTGGCGTTGTGTCCATCGGCAGACTAATTCGGATCGGACGGGCAGGGGCATCGGCATCGAAAAAACTGGCAAGCTGAAAACGCTGGGTCGGCTGAGATAATGTTGGTGGATGCAAAGGTCCACACTCCCGTTTCATATAGACATAACGGACTACGAACCAGCCGACATCGCCCTGAGTTTCTTTCAGAGCTTTGCTTAGTTGCAACGCGAACGGTGGATCAGGCGCATCGATTGCTGGTTTTCGTTTGTCTAATGCACGAACTATCAGAACTGTTAGGCGATCCAGTTTTTCTGCCTCAACTGAGCCTGTGGATATTTTAGCGTCCATAATTACTTTGGGTGCTTTTGGTAAATCTTCTTCTATTTCGGTGGATGTTGGTTCGATTGAGTCTAAGTCGGTATTATTGACATTGGTAAATACGGTAAACGCGCCAGCAACCTGTATGTTGCTATCGAGTCCAGCAAGCAGGAAATGAAAATCTGGCCAATCGGATTCCGTTGCGTTTCCAGCACTATACAGTTTTTCTGCGTTTTCAAGACCATCTCGCGCCGATGGAATCTTCTCTAAGGCAACTCTTAAAGAGTCTGCTGACGATAACTTCCCGATTGGAAAGGGCATAGTATTGGTCATTTTTGCGTTACCAAGCCAGTCAACTAAATCCCGACTTTGCTTATTGAGTAAATCGATTCCCACGCCGGTCTCGATAGCAGCCCAAACATCAGGCAGATAACAATCCAGGAAATCAGCAAAATCAAGCAATATCAACCAGGATTGCATCTGCCATTGCATATTAAGTGTCTGTACTCGCAGCAGTTGCTCAGCAACAGCTTTTTCGCTTCTTTTTTCTTCCTTTTTTTCAAATTCATCTTTTGTCTTTATTGATTCTTCCAGCGAAACTGCCTCTTTATAGACAGACCGAATCAAATTCTTCCAGGGTTCAGCGACTTCCATTTTAAACTGAGTCATTCTGGCGGTAATGTCAGTACCCGTTGCCGCGCTAGCAGTCGATGCTTGTACGGATTGTAGTTGTGCTTCGGCTAATGACGGTGCGATAGTACGATTAACAGTCACGCCCATATATTCTTCGCGGCGACCTACGGGAATCAAGCCCGTCCATAGCGTACGTTTATGATTAAGTGCATCGTTATAATTCAGTGGAAATAGCGGTAGTAATTCTTCACCTGCCACCATGCGTGTAGCATCTTTGTCATCAACAGCGACTTGTTGCCAACGTGAACCCTGAGCATCTTTGACAAAAGCGAATTCGCGCTTTGCTGCCTCCTCTTTATTAGTCGAGTTAGGCGGAAGAATTCGCCGCAAAACAAAACCTATTTGTTCAGAACCGCCTTGAGTCATCGTCCTGTCAGGTAATCCTGCAATACGACAAACTAGACTGGCACTGACTAGATAGTAACGCTGGTGGGCTGGCTGATAGAGTTTCAGAGGTAAATCACGTTTTTGTTTTTTTTCCTCAATAGGTGCTACCGACTCGACCGCTGGTACAGCCGATTTTGGGCGTAGTAGGGTAAGGCGACGGGCAACCGCTTGAACAATACGCGGCAACGCTACACGCTCGACCATGTCTTTTTCACTCTTGGTACTTGGTGTACGCCACGTTTCTGGTCGCGCAAGCAAGTTACTAATATGTGCTGGATAATGTGCAAGTGTACCGAGCATTTGTTCCATAAAATCATCGGTGGCAAAGCGCAAAATCGCAGGACGAAATTGATCTACTGCCTCAGGTGTTGTTTCAAAACGAGACCATAACGGTTCGGGTGTTTGCCATTGAATGGGATGCGTGCTCATAAATTCACCATATATTCCCCGCACCTGGCGTATAGGATGCTGATATGACACTGTTGCTAATAACAGTATCCGCCTGTACTACACCCGAAAACTTTGACATACCCGCATCAACAGTCACCATGCCAGCGGAAATAGCGACCTGACTCGCGTTGACAGTTACTTTTGCTGACGCAGTTACCGTAATACCTGATGCTTCCAGCTTAATTGAGTTGCCATTACTGTCGATAATTTCGACTGCACCTGCTCCGTCTTTAAGGGTAATCTTCTGACCACCTGGCGTTTCCAACAGTAGTTTTTCCTGTCCATCCTGATCGTCTAGGGTAACTTTCACACCGTTACGCGAGCGCAATACTTTTTTGTAATTGTTACCCGCTCCATCCATAGACTCTGGGGCTTGATCCCGACCATTCCAAAGACCACCTAATATATAAGGTCGTCGCGCATCGCCCTGTTCAAAAGCGACCAAGACTTCATCATCGACATCTGGCACAAACCAACTGCCACGGTTATTACCGCCAAATAAGGTTGCCAGTCGCGCCCATGCTTCGTAACGTTCGCCCTGTGCATCAGGTGACCAAGGGAGAGTAATTTTGACGCGCCCTTGATTATCTGGATCTTTGATGTCCAAAACCAGTGCTGGAAATACACCGTACCAGCGTCCTCCCCAGCCATTTGGAACGCGTTCGAATAACTGCTGCTCATGTGCCGAAAGGTCAGTCATTTTCATGGTCAGCTCCCTTTGCCTAACGATGGGCGATCACAGCTAAATTCCGTCCGTATACCCAATTTGTTATCAAAACGGTGGTGGACGAAAGTTAAGGTGTAATCTCCTTCGAATAATGGTCCTAGACCACTTAGTTTGAGTTTAGTGCCGACACGCAGAGTCGCCTGAGTTTCTGCCACACCATAACCAACGACAAAACGCCGTGCCAAATGACGTAAACTAGCCTCAGCCAAAGTACGCGCTTCTCCTGCATTGCAAGGTAAACCGTGCGCAAGCGTATCTGAGCGTTTACCGAAAGCATCACGCAGGATTTTTAGACCACTATCACCGCCGTTAAGCTCAGCACGCAGGGCAACTTCATCCGCTTCATGACGCGCTAATTGTTTAGCTGCCACATCCCATCCAGTTGCGACCAGACTGGTTCTTTGGTGCGCCAGATCAGCACTGACTCGAAATTCACGCAACGTACCCGCCCAAGCCAGTTCAACAATGCCACCATTACGCCGTGACCGCGTTGCCGCCCGCAATTTTGTTCCTTCGCTCCAAATTTGAGCATCTTCGCCCCTGACTAAATCCCGCAAAAAAGCCAGATCGCTTTGATTCATTTGAGCTAGCACTTTGTGCGCAGAACTATTTAAATCGATTTGTGCTTGCAGACCGTGATCATTAGCAATACGTTGGATCACATCACTCAATGTTGCGTCCGCAAAACAGCGCGTGCGCCGAGTCATACGCAAATCCTGTAATCTATCCTCAGCACAGATGCCGATTTGAGGAGGACTGCCATCTGGAAAAGCCGCATTAATGGCACTTATCCGTCCTTCAAACAAACTATCGTTAGCTAACTTCACCGCGATTGTCTTGCCAAATTCAATTTGAGTGCGGTCAAAATGTTGATAACCAGATTTTTCCGCGCCTCCCCAATTACCTAATAACAGTTCGCAACGTGCGAGACCATCATTGGAATCGACAATATCAAGGCGAAGCATGGACGATGTAAGCGTTGCATTGCGTTGACCATCAATTTCAATCGATGGTCTCGCACCTTGAACGGGTAAAGTCATAACAGCAGCCATCTTCATACGCCTTTTTAAAAGTATTCGTCTAATGCGCCCACGACCGTAGGGCTTGCTCGGACAAGATATTCAGTATCAATGTCATATCCTGCGGTTCGGGAAGCGTAGGTTTGTTATTACTTTCATCATCTCCACTATTCTGCTTTTGCCTTTGTTGTTCAGGTGCTTCTGCCACTGCTTCAAAGCTATTAATTACAATCGCCACGATATTCTCCTACCGATTAAAATTTAATGAACCACTAACACCGCCAGTCAATGAGGCATTAAGTCCTGTGGATTTGCTGCCGACATTCCCTGAGATAGCCACACTGCCACCAAAGCCTATAGAGCCACCCAAACCTCCACTTACGCCGATGCCACCTGATAGCCCTGCATTCAAATTAATCAGTTGACCAGGCGACATACGCAAGGGGTCTTCAATTCCGTTAGCGGCAGCAATCGACTGCCAATCTCCCTTGCCGCTTTTGGCAGCCATGTTTTGCAGGGAATCACCCGCTTTCACGCTTGTTAATGGATTACGACCTGGAAGTTTTGGAACATTACCGTCCCCTTTGAATTCAGCTTCCAGTATTTTTTGTTGTGACAAGGTGAGTGATATGCTTGCGCGTAACGGTTTTCCTTCTGGAGAGAAGAATTCAATATTTTCCTCCATCCCTTCTACCAGACCATCGAACTGGAATGAACCCCAAGAGAAACGTGTACCAGGTGGAGTCAGCTTCTTGGGATCATCTTTCGATTTTTGGGGTGTCATAAAGTACAAGACCTTCTGTGTTAAACGCCGCACGTCGTCCACAGGGTTTTCCTGCATCGCAGTGACATCAAACCATAATTGCAGGACGAGTTTGGTTGTCCCCGCACCAACAAATTGCCGCCCCGCATTACCACTCGATTGGTCGCCACCTTTTGCTTGCTCCAACTGGTTCGCATAAGTAAGCTTCAATGATTCGGGATTAAACTGCACCTCAACTATTTGTCCTCCTTTCTTTTTATCATCGAACGTCTGATTAAGCTCAATCAGTTCTGCCTTCTTTAACCCGTTCATGGCTTGTTTTCCTTATTTTTAGGTGGCGTAAACTGCAAGGTTTCGTAAGCGATCTGCAATTCCTCAATAGCAATCTGCCCATCCTTAGCGTTCAGTGCGGGAGCTTTCATCTTTACTGGCACACAACGTTCCAACCGAAAACGCGCAAGCTCGCTGATTCCATTCGCAGCCAGTAATACCACTTCTGCATCTGCTCTTAAACGCGGATTGGCAACGGTATCGTGAAACCAGCTCCATAAATCATAGTTCTCCGTCATACCTCGCTTGAGCGTAAGCTGTCCGTAGCTCACAGGACCATTTAGGCGAATCTGACGATCATTAGCACCACCTTCACGGATAGTTTTCACTTCCATAGACATCTCCAATCCGTCACACTCAGAAAATGCAGCGTTTACCAAGGGTTTACCATCAGTGCCTCGATTGATTTCTACCGAGAAGTTGAAAGCGGTGAATGGATAAATGTTAGCTTCCATAATTAAATCTCTTCCAACACAGTGAAACGTTCGCCACTTTGAGACAAACGAATCGTGAGAAATTGAAGAGGTAAAGACGGAGCGACTTGTAGCTCAACAAAAAAACAACCAGCATCACGGTCTGCGGTACTTTTGTTTGCTCCGCTGGTTACAACCCTAAAAGACTCCACGGGTGTCGCGCCAGCAAAAGCACCACGCCTAAACATATCTGTTAGTAAAAAAGTAAATCCTCGCTCCACTGCTCGCTGTAAGACATCGTTATTAGGTTCAAACACATAGCTAATACCTCGGCGTAATGCAAGCCGCCGTAAAAGAATAAATAGCCTTCGCACATTAATAGGATGCCATTCTGGTTCGTCGGACAGCGTATCGGCAGATAGGGTAAGAAAACCACGCGCATCCGCACGGATCAAATTAATCTGGGCATTTTGTAGTGCCAGATAAGCACTTGATTCAATGAAGGGAGTCAGTGCAGACACGTCTCTAAATAGCTCGTTAGCGGGTGCGACCCATGCTCCCCGATGAGTAGCGCGAGCAGCTAATATGCCCGTAGTGATACCATCTGGCGGGTAAAATCGCTGTGCATTGGCAGATACTATCCAAGGATGATAGATTGCTCCATAAGACAATGCTCGACGTTCGTTATCATCGAAACCTTCTAAATCGGTTAGCTTGGAAGAACGCAGACGTGACACATAGCGAATAGCATCAGCCGCACGGTAATGATACGGCAAGCCTAACACGACAAATAATTCCCCAGTAGCGGAGGCAAGACGTAATAAGCTACGATGAATAGATAGCAAATTAGTTGCACCAAATTCGATTTTATCTTTTTCGATCTTATCGTTATTGTCATATTCCTCTGCTGTCCGCAATACCCAAACATCGTCGCGTACTGTTACCTTTAAGGTATTGGAGATTGTGCTGCGTTCGTCACCAGAAATAGCAGTCAATCGGTAGAATAAAATACCTTCGTGGGTAGCGTTTACGTCAAACCAATTATTTGAACCTAGATAAAGTTCACGCGCATCCCTAAAATCAGTCTGTAATGCTTCTTCCAACAAAACTGCTGCATTAGATTCTGAGCTTTCCCACGTTAGTCGGAACACTCCAGATGGTACATTGAAAGGTTGTTGATTGAGCCAGACAGGCTGGGTGAGTTTGTGTGTGCTGCAATCAAGAAATCGACTGAAATCTGGTTCTGTTAGTTCTACACCAGAAGAATTTGTGTGACACGAACTACGATGTGTATACCAATGCGCAGGAGAGGCAGTTTTTATCGGTGTGTCAGTCGGTAAATCGACCAATGATCGTTTTACCCAACCCGTATGCAAGGCATCGGGTATCGCAACAAGACTGGCTTCGTTGAACATTCCACCAGTGCCGATGGACAGTGCGGCGTGAATACCGAACAACTCTCTAGGCGTATTGGATAAAAAACGAATAACGTCAGCCTGATGAATTAAATGGTCAATACTAAGTTTATCTAGCTCAGGGTCTAAGAACAATTCAGCATCAAGGCGCGACAAACCATCCCGTTCCAGCGGCGTAGCAGTCTGATGCAGTGGGGCGAGAGCTTCCCCGAATAAAGCACTGACACCCAACGGAATCCAAGCCAGTGATGAATCTATATCAAGTTTTTCATCTAGTGCCGCTAGCGGAAACTGAACACGAGGTTCTGTCTGATTTTCGGGTGTTGCATAGTAGATTGCATCACTTTTCTGTTGCCACCAGGCAGCACGGTGTGTAGTCGTCAATCCAACACCTTGTAAACGTGCGACTTCGTCAGTCTGTCCAATCATTACACGCAAGACCAACGTCAGCAACGTAGCACGAGTTATGGGTGTGGCGGGGAAAATCAGATTATCCTGTGGAACTTCACGCCATGCTTGACCAATCACCACAACAGCAAGCTGATTTGTATCTGCCTGAATCGATGTGGAATTCAGTTTATCAATTTGTAACCAAATTATTGGCATGGCATTCGACTGGAGAAAACGAACCCACTGACCCTGAGCCAAACCCTGTGAACGATTCATGGTAAAACTGATTTCTGTGTAAAATTCCGATGCAGACACGGATTTGAACGTTGCTGGTATCTGACTCACGGTGTCACCGAAAATTTCGACAGTTCCTTCCACTGAGAGTGAACCTGGCGTTTCACCCGCTGGCTCGAAAGTTGCGCATAGCCTGGCTTTAACCTGTTTAGACAGTCCCTCTACGGTAGTTGCATCAACAATTGCATAGCGTCGTATTTTTCCAGTGCTAGATGGAGTAGGATCATCTAATTCGATTAAGTCACCTATTTGTAATGACGCAGTGCTATGGAAACTTATACGAGTAGTTGTCAGCAGTTCATAATCTTTCAATTCAAAAGCCGTTATCGTCAGTGCCGTTTGTACGCGCAAATCATCAGACCAGGAACCAACACTACGCGCTTGAACCATAGCGGGTAAAAGTGATTTTTCTCTGTTAGATAAAACCAGGATGCCAGGTAAAGTAAAACGATTTGCTACCGCGAGTTCACGAGGCTCAACCGTTTTGCCAGATACTTTGCAGCAAATGGCTTCAAATTCTGGTGTACGCGCAACTCGAATCACCCAGCAGCGTCGCCCACCATTTGAAAAGAATGCTCGAACCGTAGCACCCAAATAAGCAAACACCCTCTCACCACTCTCGCGGTCATAAGCTAAGGGTGCATCCTTTCCAAACACCATCGTGTATTCCAGCACACTTTCAATCGCCACAGGTCTATGGGTTGGACCTGTCGATGCAAAACCGACGAATACTGCCACATCCATACGCGGCAATACCTCCGCCAGTGGCGGTGGCGTAACATCGATACGAATGCCTGGAAGGCGGCGCGGCGTGGTCATGATGGCTTATTCCATCTCCAGCCGTTCGTAGGCAAGAACCAGTTCTTCCATAGCGACTTCGTTGCTCTTCGCGTTCAATGGACCACTTGTATACTTAATGATACGGGCTTCATTCAGTTTCCAGGTCAGCACGGTGTCTGAGCTACCTGCTGTTTCGGTTTTTAATTGAATCGTTACCGCCCTTGTTCCACGATTACCACTGCGGACATCATCGAGCCATTTATAGAGATCTAGTGCTCCAATTACTCCTCGTTTCAATGTAACGTCCGAGGACTTGTTCAGCCCCGTAATTTTGGTCACGTTGTTGGTTTTTGCATTACCCGTGCGATATTCAGCGACCCCAACTTCCATGCCAATTCCGCTAATCTCCTGAAAACCAGCGGCTGTAGTAATTTCATCACCATCACTAAAGCTGACCTGGAAATTGAACTGTGCGTAAGGTAAGTTATTCTCTCTTGTTGCCATGATATTTCTCCTCAACCTTTGCGATCAGCAGTCCATTGACCGATACGGAAAATAACGAATTCAGCGGGTCGTAATGGTGCTACACCGATGAGACAGATTAAGCGACCATTGTCTAGGTCATTTTGCGACATGGTCGAACGATCACATTTAACGAAATACGACTTTTCTGGTTTATCGCCTAAAAGTGCGCCGTTTTGCCATTCATTGAATAGAAAGTCGCTGATAGTGCGGCGTACATTTGCCCACAGTTGATCACCGTTCGGTTCAAACACTGCCCATTGCGTACCTTTATCAATGGAACGCTCAAGATAGGCAAAGTAACGTCGGAGGTTGACATACTTCCATTCAGGATCAGAGCTAATAGTCCGCGCCCCCCAAAGCCGCATACCGCGTCCTTCAAAGAAGCGAAAACAGTTGATGCCTTCAGGATTAAGCACTTCCTGCTGGCTTTTGTTTAGCATCATTTCAAAACTCAATGCACCGCGTACCACTTCATTCGCAGGTGCTTTGTAAACCGCCCGTTCTTTATCGTTGCGAGCGTAGATACCCGCTACAAATCCAGATGGCGGCAATGCAATTTCAGTGCGTGTCACAGGGTCTAGCACTTTAATCCAGGGGAAATAGAGTGCCGCATATTTGGAATCGAGTTTGGCGCGTAAGGCACGCACTTCAGAAATGAGTTGACCATCACCACTATCCAGTATCGCAATACGATAACGCATACGCTCAGCATGAGAAATCAGTGCTAACATGATTGCTTGCGCCCGCTTGGGATCATCCTTTAGCCCCTGTGTTGAGCCTGGTGCTGCGACAATGGATATATCCTCTAAATCCTCAAAGGCGACTAAGCCAGTTTTTCTTTCGTCTTCATCCCGCACCTCGCCCTTATAGGTACTATCGCCAGGTTGTCCGCCATCATTGCCACCTTCGAGCTTAACAGTCACAGAGCGTTCATCTTCATTGGACTTGTCTTTGACTAACGAACTCAGCAGAGAATTATTTTCGCTGGCTAGTATATTCAACACATCCAAACCAGTTGCTGCTTCATTTCCTTGTTCTTCTTTCTCTCCATTTATTATTACAATCGGCAATTGACGTTCATCGGCTATGTTCGATGGCTTTTCGCTGAATTTAGCAAATACTGAATCTGGAGTCTGACCACGACGGTGATTTGGGTCTAGGGGAAGTCCCTCCCATACTTGAGTTCCGCCATCTTCCCGAATCACTGTGATAGCTAAGGTGACGATTCGTATTTTAAGATTGTTGTTGGTCTTATCGTCGTTGTTTTCGATACCAATTTTATTTAGCCAAACTGGCTCTGCTGTACCCGTTTTGAAACCCCAATCTTGAGTTTTATTATCGAACTGTGCAATAAAAAATCTATGTATTGGATTATCAGACGGTATTGGCGGAATACTTGGTTGTGACACATTGAATGCAGGGAATTTATCGTCAGTTGTAGTTATTAACACCACATCTTCTTCACTCAATCCCGCTACAAAAGCCTTATTCTTAGTCTTATCTTTGTCGTCTTCGGGTGCACTGAAGATATTTTGTCCTAGCCGTAGCGTAAAGCAAACACGAAAGTAGTTGCCTGCATCTCCTGGAAAACGTGTTCGTACAGTTAATAAACATTTAGACTCTTCAAATTTTTTGAGTGTAACAGTCAAAAAATTAGAGCGTTTTTCTGCGGAGACTTCATTCACTCGAGTAACTAGCGTGGTCAGTAATTCTCTTTTTTTCTCATCAGCTTGTTTACTAACTTTATCACTGGCTTGGTTCAATACATGCAATATATCCAAGCCAGTTTTCAGGTTAGTTCCTTCTATTACCAGGGGTGATGTATTCTGTTGATTACTGCTGAACTGGTCGAATATTGAAGCTGTATTTTTTAGGTCGAGAGAAACAGTCTGCGCATCTTGAATTTTACCATTCTTGGTAATAATAACCGCCAGTTTGACAGGCAGTATTTTTATCTCAGAGCCATAATCATTGAGACCTTCAACGGGTGTCGCTGGAACATCATTGTTACCATTTAACAGAATCGACTTATCTGGTTGTGTTGTTTCAAAACTCCACTGGTCAGCACCCTTGTCTAGTGCAATGAAGAAGCCAACATTTGAGAGTGGATTAGCCTCAGACTGCCAAAAATTGTCTAACGGTGGATAGGCTGATGTGAACAGCTCATTAATTTTTTGTCCCGAAGGCGTGGGAAATGTTCTGGTAATTAGTACAACGTCGCTATTTCCCAATCCCGCTGCTACAGATGCTTTTTTGCTGGCATCAATACTGAAAACATTATCTCCCAACGCCAGACTAAACCGCACTTCAAAAGTATCAACTGCTTCTGGATAACGTGCCTTTAAGGTAATTTTTTTTCCATTTACAGGTGTAGTAGGTAAGCTGACAGGATCAGGAGGAGCTGGTTTAGCCGATGGAACTTTGCTATTGGCACAACTATCATTTTCTGTCTTACCGTCTTTTGGTTGAAAAACCCGCGACACATAAAGCCGACTACCGCCTTCTTCAAAGAAAGCACGAACGGCGTGCCATAAGTAGTTATGCGTGAGGTTTGTCTCCCCGTTGTATTTGAGTTGTAAGCGATCACCATAGGTACGCTCAAATTCAAGCAGGCTGGTGAGCAGTTCGGGTTCAATATCGGTCGGACCGAAACGGGCTGGACCTACGAAGCCAGTCGTTGTCGTACTGACACCTTCAATCGATTTGGCGCGAAATGATGTTTCTTCAACATAAACGCCAGGGGCTAAATATTCAGGCATTGCGGTTCTCCTCGCCTTTTTTACTACATATCAAGGCATATCAGGCTGTGTGTTGACAAATAAAAATGACGACGGCTTTTTAGTCGCTGAAATTTCGGTACGAACGGTTAATGGCTTCCTGTATTCAAGCACTTGTACTGAGAGTGCCTGTGTTGGGAATTCCATTGATTGAATAAGTTTACGCGGCGAATCAAACTGTTTGACCAAATACGCTAGGTCGAGTGCGTCTGGTACTGGCACTGCTGTCTGCCACGGTGTGTAATATGCGGTCAACTCAATGTCCCAGCGAAAAGCGTTGGTAGCTGGAGGTGTTGAAGGTAGTACTGGTGATGACCGCTTAGGATAGGGAAACAAAATAGCTACGCGACCTTTCTGATCAGCCAGACCAATTCCCAATACTGTCGTATCAATACTTACTTTAAGCAGACTCCATGCCGCAGGTCGGTTCGTATCGATTTCCCGTAATTCTGCACGCACAACAGCCAGTGTGTCTGGTACTGGGCGACTCACAGATGAAAATAGTGGTATCTGTTGAATCACCGAACTCTGATCGCTCGGAACAATAAATGGTTGGGGAGGCGATATCCTTGATGTGAGCCACGTCATCAGATCACGAATTGGTAAGTCGGCATCAAAAACAAATGGCAGAAATCGACCAGCAGGATCACGCACTTCTATCTTGTAGGGACGACGTTGCGTTTTCCAGGCATCAATATCATCCTCATTCAATTCAAACTGCTGCAATCTGGGTACATTAAACGCATAATAGACACCACTGCGATTTGTAGCAGCCCTTGTGCCTGTAGCGCGTGCGCCAGATGTTACCTGTATTTCCAGACCTTCAATCAAATGGGTCGCGGTTGCAATATCCCAGACTTGCAAACCTAAGGGAACACGGCGCGTGGTGCGCTCTAATACCTGTACGTTCGACATCATGTGACCACCTTACCCATATCAAAACTGCGTGTCTGAACCAGTTTTCCATCATCAATACTCACATTAGAATCTATCATGACCATGCGTAGTACATAAGTGATTGATAAAGGTAATGCTCCAAGCCTATCCCAGATAGTGAAGTAGTCGTTCAGTGCAAGCGGATCACAGACAATGTCAATACTTTCAGTCGCTAAGAAGGTATTAGTTCCGACGCTATACTGATTGTGGTTTAAATGACTTGAACCAAGCGTACCGACATCTTCCAGCATTCGCATCAGCCAACCAAGCATACGGTGTTGACGTTCAGTGTCTGTTACCCAAGGTGTGATTAGATAGTACAGATCAAGTGGTAACGAGGGGCGAAAGCGATGACCTTCGGGAGTCCGTTTGGAAGAGCTGTTCCGTACACTTCCGTTTATTGCAACGCGGTATAAATAAACTGAAAAACTATCAACATTCTCTTTTGCCATCGACGTTTTGAAATCGTTGGTTTGATGGAGATGAACAACGGGTTCGGGTGTTGCGCCAAACTCACTCGAATAGTTATCTTTGATAAGATTAGTAAGGGTAGTGCTTACCGCCCCGATTGCATTAAAGTTAGCCATTGCGACAATTCCTTATTGAGCAACTGTTACTTAGCGAATCATCAGTCATCGTTAGCAGAATCGGTAATATTTTTTTCATACTGTTCAACCGACTCTCGTAAGGTTTCCAAAAACGCCTTGGCATAAACTGGGCTGGTGATAATGCGAGTGTGTATGTGAGGCTCCTGGTTTTCATCGTAGACTTGCCCAAAGTCGATAACGAATTCAAACGCATTGTGACCGACTTTGAAAAAGTTGACATATTTTCCCTCCAAGGAATGGGGTTCACACCACTTGTCATGTATATTGCTCATAGATATTGTCCTGGCGGCACAACGCCTACCTGAAAACTACATCGCCAATGCTTATTTAAAATGCAATAAAGATGCCAACTTTTAGCTTGTATATTATCTATTCAATATATTGAATTTAAAGCTTTTTTTGATTCTATGCCGACAGGCTGCTGGAGTTGTGTAACAAGCTTGCTGTTACACTTTTTACATAAGGATTTAAGATTTTTTACCCTAAATCCTGATAAATGGTGGAAAGGTTAGGCAAAAAGATATGTAACATGTAACGTTACAGTTTGTAACAATACTTTTAGTTTGGCTTATAAGAGAATTTTACTTAATATCAATGATTTGATATTTCTCCATCTTTCGATACAGCGTCATGCGTGACCATTGTAATTGCTCAGCAGCTTTACTTTTGTTCCAATGGACAGAACGTAACGTAGAAAGCAACAGATCACGTTCAGCAAGCGGGATGTCCTCTTCTCTCTCACGAAGTGAGCGGATAAAATTTGGTAGGTCTTGTATAGAAATTCGGTTAGCGGGCGGATCAATAAAGATCGTTTCAAGAACATTTTTAAGCTCCCTAATATTACCTGGCCAACCGTAATGAAGCATCAATTCCCAAGCCTCTGTAGTAAATCCTGATATTCTGTATCCAAACTGTTGACTGAATACATTAAGATAATGGTTGATCAAGCATTCAATATCCTCTTTTCTATCACGCAACGGTGGCAGTTGTATTCGAGCAACATTAAGTCGAAAATAAAGGTCTTGCCGAAAGTCCTTTTTTAATACCATGTTTTCCAAATCACAATTGGTGGCGGCGATAACACGAATATTGATGGGTACACTTCGTTTTGCCCCTAATGGATAGACTTCTTTACTCTCGATGACCCGAAGTATTTTGGCTTGTGTATAAGGACTCATATCACCAATCTCATCAAAAAAAACGCTTCCTCCATCCGCCAATTTAAGTTTGCCTGCGTAAGCACAATGAGCTCCAGTAAAAGCACCTTTCTCATAGCCAAATAACTCACTTTCCAATAAACCATCTGGAATAGCGGCGCAATTAATCGCTATAAAAGGCTTGTCATGACGCGCACTGTGTTGATGAATGTATTGAGCAGTCAGCTCTTTTCCAGTCCCTGTCTCTCCAGTAATCAGTACATGGCTATCGACTAATGCCAATTTTCGCAGATAAGTTTTTACACTGGTCATTAACAAACTTTCTCCAATAAATTGTTGATCATTGGTAGAAAGCAACTGTTTTTTTATACAAGATCGGGGCGCGTGATAATTAGAAATGCAGCGATTGACCGTGGCATTAAATTCATGAGGTAAAAAAGAAGAAGAGAAATAGTCTTTAACTCCAGCTCTTAAGGCTGAAATTGCCAAGGCTTCAGAGCCTTTCGTGGTAACGAGAATGATCGGAAATCGTCTATCCATCTGTCTGATTTCTAATGCTGCATTTAAGGTATCGATATTATTATTCCAGGGTGATTCTAATATAAGAATACTAGGATGGATATTAAGAACACTATCGACAATATTGGCAGAACTGGTACAAGTCTTTAATTCCTTAACACAGAAGGATGTTAATATCCCTTTTACTTGTTGAGCTAAATCTGAATTTTGAATGGCAAGTAGAATTTCCTGATAATTTATATCATTACAAACTTCAGATTGCACCATTGATGAATAAAATAACGAGTTCGTAGAATTCGTATAAATTGTACTATTTTTCTGTTCTCCAGTATCTGGAGTGTGGTCTTGATTGCTCTTATCTTTTATTTCCATAATGATCTCTCACCATTTTTCTAAACATTGAGCCTTTTGCAAAACTATCGCCAGCTAATCGAAATAAATTTACGGAGGCTGAAACAACTATTTTTTGCGCATATTATTAATTTTCAGCAATTCTTAGTTTATACACAAGTTACACTTTAAATTCAAATGGTATAGGACTTTCGCTATTTAGTGAAATAAGTATATTTTATGTGGCGCGATAACAAAACAAAAATACATAGAGTGATGTGGCTACACTAAACAGGACAGATCATAAGAAGACGAGCGATTGGAATCGATTCCATGCGTAAGTAAAATTTTTGTGTAAACAAACAACCCCGTTCGGCACGATTACTGCTCAAAAACCAAAAGCTCAATATTTTTTGAATTTAAGGGCATTCGCAGTAGATTTTTAACGGTCTACAGCTAATACCGTTCTGCATAAAGGTTGCTTAGGATATGGCTAAAAATAATATCCCTACATCGAATTAGCGGTATGGAATAATTAGACTTGATGCGTCAGATTAGAGATAAAATACTTCCATATTAAAACACATTAAAAAGCCAGATGAAAATAACAACCAGTGATTTAAAAACAGAAAGACAGTGGAGGTCAGCGACAGGGTTAGACAAGGAAAGATTTTACAAGTTATTAGAGGG
>CAIUVX010000028.1 GCA_903902705.1 uncultured Methylococcales bacterium | reverse complement strand
GTTTAACCGATAAACCCAGTGAATTATTTAAATATTTGTCAACTTTACGGCATTTTCAAAACATTCAAAGTGGGCTGATTAATACAGCGGATATTGCTTATTTTATGCTATTTATTAGCCTATTTATTCTGCTCAGTATTCGCCGTTTAGACAAGGAACACTTACAAAAATGAAACTTTCTCATCGGTTAAAAAATTCGCTGCTCACACTGGCTCTGGTGGGCTTATTAAGTGGCTTGGCTACGTTAAGTTATTATTTTACAGGGCAAATCGACATTACGCGTAATGCCAGTAATACGCTATCTGAAACGTCACAAAAAGTAGTAGCCACCCTGCCCGATAATATTCAAATCACCGCTTACATTAAAAAAGACACGGGGCTGAGACGGCAAATCGAACAGCTCATTGACCGTTATCGTGCTTATAAAGCCGATATTAGCTTAACATTTATCGATCCTGCGTCTATTCCCGAAAAAACCCGCGAGTTAAATATTGGTTCAGAAGGTGTCATACTTGTGGAATATCAAGGACGAGTTGAACGCTTAATTTTGATTGATGAAGCGGCGTTGACTAATGCCTTATTACAATTGGTTAATGCCAATGAACGTTGGGTATCGTTTTTGTCGGGTCATGGTGAACGCGCTGCCACGGGTATTGCCAATTTTGACTTAGGCACACTGGGTAAAACACTAGATCAGCGCAAAATCAAAGCGCAATCGCTTAATCTAGCCACCGTGCAGGCGATACCCGATAACTCCAGTTTATTGGTTATTTCTGCTCCTGCCGTACCGTTGATGAATGGCGAATTGACTTTGATTAAGCAATACATCGATAAAGGCGGCAATTTATTATTACTGATTGATCCCAATAATAGCCAGCTCACGCCCTTGTTAGACTATTTGGGCATACGCGTACTCGCTGGTACATTGGTTGATGGGCAATCAAAACTGTATGGTATTGATGATCCCAGTTTTGTGCTTGCCAGTGAATACAGTAAGCACCCGATTACCAAAGGTTTTCAAACCATTACCGTTTATCCTACCGTATCAGCATTGGAAGTAGAACCTACCAGCCCATTTGAATCCACCGTTTTGCTTAGCAGTGCCAAACAATCATGGACAGAAACCAGCCCCGTATCAGGAAAAATCCGCTTTGATGCAGGTGGGGTTGAAAAAGCAGGTCCGCTAAATTTTGCATACGCCTTAACGCGTGATATTAATAAAGACACGCAACAACGTATCGTAGTAGTGGGTGATGGTGATTTTTTATCCAACACTTACCTTGGTAATGTCGGCAATTTAGATATGGGTTTACGGATTATCAATTGGTTAATTCATGATGATAACTTTATTGATATACCCGCTAAAACCACGCCAGATGCTAGTTTGCAGTTAAGTAATACAGCACAGGCGGTGATTGGCTTTGGTTTTTTGATTATGTTACCCGTGTTGCTGCTTGCCACAGGATTTTGGGTTTGGCGTAGACGTAATCGGCGATAATGGAATATTGCTAGTGGGTTAAACCTGATTATAGCGATATTCATGACTGCTAGTCCTTTAAAGGACTGGCGGTCATGCTCAAAAGTAAAAACAACAGATTTATTCCACTACCCGCTAACCCCCTGCTAGCAGATGAATTTGCGAAATTATGGTTCTTACTTTCTCAGTAAACGTACGGTTTTTGAGTTTATTGTTAGCTTTTTAGCGTTGTGTCTGTCTAGCCCATTACCTGTAAATAACAAAAAGTAAATATTACCGAAAGACAATGTTAAATAAAGCTGGAAAAACTATCAGTTGTTGTGTCATTATCCTAGCCACTTCTATTTACTTTAAGGTTAAAAGCATCCTTCATGCGACTGTATCCGCACCCATTGTTTCAACTGCTTCAACAAATACTCACTCCATTAGCAACTGTTGCCACGTTTTTTTTGGTGTGTTTTTTTAACCACATTCAAATTAGCGATAAAGATTTAGCGTTAGCCATTGTTATTACTTTACTGGTTGTGATGTTGCTAAATGATATTGACGTTGAGCTGTCTCATGCAGATATATCAAAGCATATAGGTCTTTTGATTCTTCTACGCTGGTTTATGGTGGTAGCGATACTGCTATCAACTGGTTATGCGTTTAATTTCCTAAGGTTTTTTGATCAATATGTATTGTTGCAATGGGCGACCATAGCTCCTTTAGCTTTAATAATCATGCACTTAGGATTGAGGAGAATATTTTACCAATTTTTTGTGCAACATAATACATTTGATAAAGCCGTGATTGTAGGGGTCAATAAATCCAGCATTGCACTTGCAAGCCATTTTATAAACCAGAAGAATAATCATGAAATTGATTGCTTAGGCTTTTTTGATGACCGTAACAAAGCACGTCTGCCTGATGATCAAAAATTGTTAGGTGACATAAAATCTACCTGTCAATTTATAAGAGATAATAAAGTTAAAGTTGTTTTTATTGCTTTGCCAATGACATTGCAAGATCGTGTTGATGGATTGCTAGAAGGTTTACGCGATACCACTGTTTCTATTTACTACATACCCGATGTTCGTATGATTGACATGATTCAGTCAAGGTCTTTTGATATTGAAGGCGTGCCGATGATTGCATTGTGTGAGACTCCCTTTACAGGTAGAAAAGCAATCATTAAACGATTGTCTGATATTGTATTATCTATACTCATACTGATATTGGTTAGCCCTGTACTATTGGCGTGCGCTATTGCTGTTAAATTAAGTTCACCAGGACCTATATTATTTCGGCAACGCCGCTATGGATTGGATGGCGAAGAAATTAATGTCTATAAATTCCGTAGCATGACCGTGTGTGAAAACGGAGCGGATGTTGTTCAAGCAACACGAAATGATGTACGCATCACACCTGTTGGTAATTTTTTACGCACTAAATCATTGGACGAATTACCGCAGTTTTTTAACGTATTGCAGGGTAGAATGAGCATTGTAGGTCCGCGCCCTCATGCAGTTGCTCATAACGAATTGTACAGAACACAAGTTAAAGGCTATATGATTCGACATAAAGTTAAACCAGGCATTACTGGTTGGGCGCAAGTGAATGGTTCACGCGGAGAAACCGATACCGTCGATAAAATGGAAAAACGTATTCGTTACGATCTTGATTATTTACGGAATTGGTCGCTGGCTATGGACTTGCTAATTATTCTGAAAACAGTAGGTGTTGTTATTAAGGATGAAAATGCTTATTAACGGGTATGCGCTATTAATATTTTTTTGTATTGTTGGTATTGTACGAGCTGAAAGGCTATGAAAAATTAGCCAGCTCGGTATTTACTGCGTATCAAAACTTGCTGAAAAAATCTCAGTAGTTAAGAGGAAACTGAATGAGTCAATCATCCAAAGGTGAACTGGTAGTAAAAAGTGTTGCGACTGCGGTTGTCGCAACAGCCATCGTTGAATCAGGTCTAAGTTTTGGCAAAACTATTGCCAAACAGCCTATTGTTTTGTTTGGTTTAGGAATAGCAGTGGGCTACTTTACCCATAAATACCGCAAAGAAATTATTTCGATTACCAGCCATACCGCTGAGCAGGGTAAAGATTTTATTGTGCAACAAAAAAATCATCTCAGCGAATTTCTGGCAGAAGTTCAGGGCAATGACGAACAAAAAGACCAGACTGACTAATGTCGTTTTCGTTGCTCTCTCAAGCAGTTCACCCTTATTTAGCCAATTCTTTTTCCATCCACGCGGCTGTACGGCTTATGCCGTCTCGCATGGAGGTTAAAGGAGTCCACTGTAATTGTTCGTGAGCCAATTGATTACTTAATATGCTTACAGGCACATCGAATGGACGAGCGGCTAAATAACGTCGTTCAATAGTTTTTCCCAACACACTTTCTAATAACCCAATCAGTTCGTTTAAGCTAGTACCCTGCCCTGAACTAATATTAAAAACCCTGTTTGAGCCTTCATAATTAACGGCTTGCAAAAACGCCTCGGCGACATCACTAATACAAATATAGTCACGTCTAACACTGCCATCACCCCAAATATCAATAGGGATGCCTTTAAGTGCGTTGTGTAGAAAAACACCTACTGCACCTTGTGCAGTTTCGATACGTTGCCGTTCGCCATAAGGATTGGCAACGCGCAAGGTGATGGCTTTAATGCCGTGCAGACTCTCAAACATACGCAAATATTTCTCAATGGTGAGCTTGGTAATACCATAAGAAACCAGTGGATCGGTGGGATGTTGTTCGTCAATGGGCAAATATTTCGGGATACCGTACACCGTTCCCCCCGAAGAAATAAAAATAATTTTGCGTACCTTTTTATCCACCATCACGTTGAGCATTTGTAATGTACCAACCACATTACTCTGCACATCATAAATAGGATCATCATTAGAGTTCTTTGGCAACGTGGTTGATACTAAGTGCAACACAACATCCATGCCGTCGATAGCGGCATTTAAATCGTGATTATTCAGTATGTCACCTGTTATCCATTCTACAGATTCACACTCTGTAAACGTTCGATAAGGCGGAACACGCGGTCTTTCAAAAATTCTAAGCTGATGACCTTCACGCAAAAAACGATCTGCGATAGCTGAGCCAATAAACCCACCACCACCAAAAATAACACATTTCATTTTTTCGCTACTCCCTAATTGCATCAGTACTAATTTTACCCGTAAACACAATAAATTAACTACATAATTAGAGGATGACTAACGGCGCAAAGCCACCGCCGACCGTGCGAAAATTTGTGGTTTGACCTTGATATAAACGACTACTGGCTAATAGTGTTTGACCTCTGTAGACATAATGACGCAGATCAAGTTTAAGATGTGTGGCTAGATTTAAGCAGCGTTCGCTAGGTAGCACCAACGCTTGAGCCACATAATCATTGCACAAAATATCTGAAAATACCCGTTTGGTTAATTTATCACCACGGTAAACTGCTTTGCTACCGTAGCCTTTCATGGGTTTAAAAAATAATTGTTTACGCCTTGCCCACAGTGTTTCAGCATCACTCGGCTGCACACGAATAGTATGGGCGATGCCGTCAATCAGTGTGCCTATGGTTTCGCTATCCACCCCTAATTCTTGCAATAATATTCGGTTGGTTAATAGGGTTAGGTTTCTTTTATCAGCATACAGCGCGTGCGCTCTTGGATGAGGGGTGACGACAACTGCATTAGCAAAATAAGCTTTTTGCAATGCTTGTTGGGGATCTGCATCTAAGCTAAAATCAGTTAACCGATTATAGACAAGGTCAATACGCACATCCCCATACCAAAGCCCGTCATTACGATAACTCAATTCAGTTGGATCACAAATAACCGTGTTAATACCCTGTCGCTGAAAAAGTTTTTGAAACAACATAAATTCGGGTAACAGATATTGCGTGTCTGGCTGCTCATCGACAATAGCAATAGACTGTAAAGTTTGTTGCCCTCGTTCAGCTTGCCATTCTTCATAGAACATAGTCATAAAAGCGGCTTCTAGCTCTGTTGCTGTGTGCGTTTTTTGTGATGCTATCAATAACGCGCTGAGTAAACCGCCACCCGCATTGGTATTGATTTCTATCAATTGTGAACCTGTGGGCGTTAAATGAAAATCGTATCCCAACAAAACCCCGTGCGCTTTAGGAATAAAAGCCGCTGAACTCGGTGCGTAGCTCAAAACACCTTGTTGATAAGCAGGCAAAGCAATCACTTTTTCTATCGCTGCAATAAGTTGAGACTGTTTTTGCAGAGTGGACTGAGCAACAAATACCGCAACATCCGCGAAAAGATGTGGACGCTGTGCAATCAATTGACACACTGTAGCATCACCTTGTTGCAATAAAATGGCTTGTAACGCTTGTTTATCTATGAGGCGATCACAGTGTTTATTGAGATAGTTGGCTTTTTGTTCACTGGAATAATCGGAAACGAGTGAATAGGTACTGGGCGATTTCATTAATTGCGAACAAAGAGTTTGAATTTGATAGTGGTTATGGGGCTAATAAAGATAAACCACAAGGTGTGGCTTATTTTACCCACTGCCCACAACAAGGTGTGAAAATTTACTTTAATAGTTTTCCTGAATACTGGGTGGAGCGTAGTTTGAATTATATAAACGGACAAAACTTAAGTTTTATGACGCATAAATTACGTTATATAACGCAGTTTAATAAAAATAATAATTTTCGATTTTTAAAAACATCGTTAAATCAATCAGTTATTTTGTTGGCATTAGTTATGCTTTTATATTGCTACGTTTAGCCCTATTCAATCGTATAACAGAGGTGAAAAATGAGTCAGCAATTAGCACAGCCAACAGTCAAAAAAAATAATAATAACGGTTCTTTGCTGTTGGGAACTGGTTTGGCAGTGGCATCAATGATTTTAGTTCCAGCACTGGCTATGCGGCTTGGACTAGGATCAAGTTTAACAGGCGCGTTAAGAATCGCGCTAATGAAAGCATCAAGTCGTGCAGTCTGTGCTAGCACAACAACGACTAATGAAACAAACTTGTCCGATAATAGTTGCCGTTAGAATGGTTGCAATGTCTACTACTGTTGTTATTAGGCGCAATGTTTGTTAGCATGAATCACTAACTAACTAAACAGGGTTAATTACTCATGAGTGAAACTAAAAAAACGTGCGATCTTTGCGGCTTGACTGTTGAAGTCTCAGGTTTCACTTTAAAAACTAAAGAAGGCGATAAAGCGTTTTGTTGCGAAGGATGTCTGGGTATTTATCAAATGTTGCATATAGATCAAGTAACGACTGAACCTAAACAACCATCGTAATTATTCTTCGCACATCAAATCACTTAACAAAAAACCAATATGAAACACGCTAAAGTAGCTAACGACATTATTAAGGGGTCTATGACTTCTGCAACGATACACAGTGGGAGAAGATTGATGAGTAATATTGCTAAACATCCAGTGTTAGTTTTTGGCTTAGGCGTAGCGGCTG
>CAIUVX010000027.1 GCA_903902705.1 uncultured Methylococcales bacterium | reverse complement strand
TTAGCCTTAATTTGTCTTCAAAGCGTACTTTGGTTGGGTTTTCTACAAACTCGTATGACTTTGACTGATTAACTAGACATTCATCTTCTGTTTAGTTTGGCTTTGCTACCATGAGTTGCTAGCAAATGGAGCACTACAAGGTTCGCCCATCAATTTTCAAGGTCATTACTCATGAATACCTCTTTTCGGTTTGCCCTAACATTATTATCGACCGCATTACTGTTACCCAATATTATTGGCTGTCAGTCCTCAACACCGCGAGCGACTTCATATCAGATGAATTACCAAACGCCAGATCAGTCTCAGTTTCAGGCTCTGCCCGATGTTGATGCCGATCTTTTTTACAAGGAATTAAAGCCTTATGGTAACTGGATAAATCACAAAACCTATGGGCGCGTTTGGTATCCGAGCGGTGTGCCGAAAAATTGGCGACCTTATTCCAATGGACATTGGGCGCGTACTCAAGAATATGGCTGGTTATGGGTTGCAAATGAACCGTGGGGTTGGGCTCCATTTCATTATGGTCGCTGGGCTAAGGATGACGGGTATGGTTGGATTTGGGTACCTGGACATACTTGGGCTCCTGCGTGGGTATTTTGGCGGACAGGCGGTGGTTATAGTGCGTGGGCTCCTATGCCGCCAAATGCGGTTTGGCGACCTAATGTCGGTTTAAATACCCAACATTTTGATTATGGTCGCGATATACATCGTGATGCTTGGACAGGGTCATGTGATAGGCATTTGGCTTATCGCGACATGTCCAAACATCGTCCAGATATATCAATGTCCAGAATTATTCATCAAACTAATATTGTTCAGAACAATGTTGCCATAGTGAATAACACAATAGTCAATCCAGGACCTGTCATTAATGTTATTGATGCACCGATAGTCCCTGTTACTGTCACGACGACTGTACCTGTCAACGTAACAACAACGTCAGCAAGCACTACTGCAACCGCCGTTGTTGTTCAACCACAAATACAAGCCCCTACGCTTGAGCAAGTTGCCAAAGAAGAGCAGTTGGCTAAAGCACTTGCTGAACAAAATGCAGCGGCGGCACTTGCTAACAAAAAAGAGCCTAAAGAATCAGGGAGATTGACAGGTGTACCTGCGCCAGAAGGAATAGCAACGCCCATAAAAAATGAGGTAAAGCCATCAGAAGCACCTGTTACACCAACACCCTCTCAAGGACAAGCAGTAGATTCGACTATTCCAACGTCCCCCACGCCGCTGCCTGTAACCAATCCTATTTCTACGCCACAAAACCCAGTACCATTGCCTGCGAATACAGTTACTCATACGCCACGAGACCCAGCACCATTACCTACGCCACGAGACCCAGCACCATTACCTACGCCACAAGACCCAGCACTATTACCTACGCCACAAGACCCAGTGCCATTACCTACGCCACAAGACCCAGCACCATTGCCTACGCCACGAGACCCAGCACCATTACCTACGCCACAAGACCCAGCACCATTGCCTACGCCACGAGACCCAGTGCCATTACCTACGCCACAAGACCCAGTACCGTTGCCTGCAAGTACCTTTACGCCTACGCCACAAAACCCAGTACCGTTGCCTGCAAGTACGTTTACGCCTACGCTACCAGAGCCAACTCCGCAACCTGCACCTATGCCTTCGCTACCAGAACCAACTCCACCGCCTGTAGCTACACCTTCGCTACCAGAGCCAACTCCACAACCTGTGGCTATGCCTTCGCCACCAGAGCCAACTCCACCACCTGCGTCTATGCCTTCGCCACCAGAGCCAACTCCACCACCTGCGCCTATGCCTTCGCTACCAGAACCAACTCCACCACCTGCGCCTATGCCTTCGCTACCAGAACCAACTCCACCACCTGCGCCTATGCCTTCGCTACCAGAACCAACTCCACCACCTGTGGCTGTACCAGCGCAACCAGAGCCAGCACCTGCACCAGCTCCAACACCTGCTGATGATGCGGCTAAGAAAAAAGCGGATTGTTTAGCAGCGGGACGCACAGATTGTGATAACCCGTAATTGAACATCGTAGAAACGCAATAGACGCGTTTCTACGATATATTGCGTTAAGCGAGACTTTTGCTCGCTACTTCATAAACATCTTTAGAAATGTCGGCAGTGTTAATAATTCGCTCTAATTGGGCTTTGATTAACGCTTGCCGCCCTTGGTCAAAGCGTCGCCATGATGTCAGTGCCGAGACCATCCGCGAAGCAACTTGTGGATTTAACGTATTAAGTGCAATAATTTGGTCGGCAAGAAACGCATAGCCTTCACCGTTTTCCGCATGAAAATGTAGTGGGTTGCCTTGGCTAAACGCACCAACCACGGATCTCACTCGATTAGGATTTTTCAAATCAAACGCGGAATGCTGCATTAACGCCTGCACGGTGGCAAAGGTGTCAGCTATGGAGCTAGAAGCTTGCAACGCAAACCACTTATCAACCACCAGTGCTTCCGCTTGCCATTGCTGATAAAAACTTGCCAAACACGCGGCTTTTTCAGGATGTGCGCTGTTGACTATCACTGATAATGCAGCCATTTGATCGGTCATGTTGCCAGCGGTCGCAAATTGCGTACTTGCCCACTGTTGAATATCAGGCTGCTCTAATTTACTTAGGTACGCTAAACAGGTGTTTTTAATGCGTCTGCGACCAATTGCACCCGCATCAAACAGCCCCGATTCATCTCGGTGGTTTTCCGAATAAATAGCTTTAAACTCCACTTGTAATTGTTCGGCTAAGGTACGCACGACTAATTCGCGTGCTTGGTGAATGGCTACCACATCGACCACAGGCAATTGTTCCGCCAAATAGGTTTCTGAAGGCAAACTAAGCAATAAAGAAAAATACGATAAATCCTGCCACGGTTGCGCCAACACTTGTTTAAACGCAGTAACGATAATTGGATTAACCTGTAGCGGGCGATGGTGCTGTACATCGTCAACCAAGCCTAAAATAATTTTACCTGCCAGCGTTTGCCCTGCTTCCCAGCGATTAAACTCGTCACTGTCATAACTCAACAAAAACGCCAATTCTTCCAGACTGCGTTCCATGACCAATTTAACAGGTGCGGAAAAACCTCTTAATAATGAAACCACAGGTTGTTGTTTCAAATCCGTGAACGTGAACACTTGCTCAGCGTCAGTGAGTTGTAAAATCACTTCATGCCCAAAACTTGTTTTGGACTCCAAGACCTTACATAACGCGGCAGAACCATCGGGATTCAATAAACCCACAGTGATAGGCATAAGCAACGGCGGCTTAACCGCTTGATTCGGTGTCGGTGGGCAATGCTGTTTTATAGTTAATGCCAAGGTTTCAGCCGTCGCGTCATAGTGTTGAGATACGGTTAACACGGGCGTACCTGCTTGCTCATACCAGCGGCGAAACTGCGTTAAATCAATACCATTTGCCGCTTCCATTGCTTTGACAAAATCCTCACAAGTGACTGCTTGCCCGTCATGACGGTCAAAATACAAGTCACAGCCTTTGCGAAAACCATCCGCGCCTACCAAGGTGCGAATCATGCGCACCACTTCCGCGCCTTTTTCATACACTGTTAGCGTGTAAAAATTATTGATTTCAATATAGGCTTCAGGACGAATCGGATGCGCTAATGGTCCTGCATCTTCCGCGAACTGACGGGTGCGTAGCATATTGACATCTTCGATACGTTTAACGCCTTTTGAGGTTCTATCCGCCGTAAATTCTTGGTCACGAAACACAGTAAAACCTTCTTTCAAACTGAGTTGAAACCAATCACGACAAGTGACGCGATTACCCGACCAATTATGAAAATATTCATGCCCAATTACGCCTTCGATATGTTCATAATCAAAGTCAGTCGCGGTATCAGGACGCGCCAGTACAAACTTAGTATTAAAAACATTCAACCCTTTATTTTCCATCGCCCCCATATTGAAATGACTGACTGCAACAATCATGTACAAATCCAAATCATACTCGCGCCCATAAACCTGCTCATCCCAGTGCATGGCATTTTTTAACGACTGCACAGCATGAGTGCATTTATCTTTATCGTGGGCTTCAACAAAAATTTCTAAATCGACAACACGACCTGACATCGTGGTAAAGGTATCGGCAACGCATTCCAACTGTCCAGCTACCAGTGCGAATAAATAACAGGGCTTATTAAATGGATCTTCCCAAGTAACAAAATGGCGATTGTGATCTAACTCACCGTGATGAATTTTATTGCCATTCGATAACAACACAGGATAACGATCTTTATCGCCGATTAACGTGGTGGTAAAACGGGTCATCACATCGGGTCTATCTAAAAAGTAAGTGATTTTTCTAAAGCCTTCCGCCTCGCATTGGGTACATAACATCCCATTAGACGCATACAGCCCTTCTAGCGCGGTATTGGCTTTCGGGTTAATACGGTTTTCAATGGTCAAAATAAAACTGTGCTGTTGAGGAGCGTTGTGAATAATTAATGAGTCAGGCGTTTGACTATAATCTGCTACCGTTAATTCTGTATCATCATTTAATACTACCCGCAACAGTTCGAGGTTTTCACCATTTAGCGTTAGCGATGAGCTAGACGATAAACTGGCAGGATTTCGCACCATCACCAAGCGCGAGATAACATAAGTATTCTCTTCATCCAGCGTAAAATTTAACGCTACGGAATCGATCAAATAATCGGGAACGGTGTAGTTTTTTAAATAAATAGTTTGTGGGTTATTCATAATTTGATTTAGAAAAGGTTAAAAAGGCGTTAAGGCGTGTTGATTGTTTATCTATGATATTAAAACTGTTAACTTGATGTGAAAATTTAAACAGATGTGTATAAGAGCGGCATCCTACAGCAACTTTTGAATCACCAATAATCTAGGTGCTAATGAGCTAGGTGTCGAACTAAAAAAGATGCTCACGGAAAAGTGTTGGCTATTCAGTTGTTCAGTCCATTGCTCAACACCTGCTGTTTCTACATCACCACCCGCATGACCTGGATACGCAAGAATTGTTATCATACCTTGTGGGGCTAATAAATCACAGGCGGCGGTTAATGCCTGCAATGTTGAATCGGTTTGGGTAATAATGCGTTTATCACCTTTCGGTAAATATCCCAGATTAAACATACAGGCGTTGATTTTGCCTTGATGATTAACGGGAATATGCGCCGCCATGTCAGCATGACTGGCTTGAATCAGGGTAACACAGTCTCGCCACTGGCTCTGCTGTAATTTCTCACGGGTTGCGACTATCGCCGCTTGTTGTATATCAAAACCATACACCTTACCCGCAACCCCGACTTGTTCGGCTAAAAACAGGGTATCGTGACCGTTACCAATGGTTGCATCAATGGCTACATCACCCGCACATACTGTGTCGTGAAGGTGCTGATGGGCAAGTTTAAGCAGTGACATAGCGTTGAATAGTAGCGGTGGTAGGTAACGGGGCGTTATGGCTTAACGAATTGGCAAATTGTTGGGCATAATGTGGTATTTGTAAACTGCCTTTTGCACCAAAACCATTAAATATTGCCAATTGAGGGTGTTGTGGGTGAAAACCGATAAAGGCTTGTTTATCCAATGTACAAGGTCGAACATTGGCTTGATGATCTAGCAGCGTGAATTGAAAATCATCTAACACGCTGTTAAGTGAGTTGAGTAAGGTATTTTTTCCCTGTTCAGTCGGCTGATTATTCAAATTTTTCCAGTCGAAAGTCGCGCCGATGCGCACTTTAGCCTCATTTAAGGGGATTAACCAATGACCATGATTAAGTATGGTATCGGGTAACGTGCGATGATGTGCTAAGGTTAAAATTTCACCTTTAACAGGCTGAAAAGGTAGCCAATCAAAATAGGGATTTTGAATTGCCTGATAGCCTTCACAAAAAATAATGCGTTTAGCAATGATATTGTGCCAGCGTAAAGTCGGCTGAAACTGAATATCCGCACCGTCAAATGCCCGTTGTTGATAGCACTGCCTAGCGATAAAAAAATCTTTTAAGCAACTTAATAATGGGCGAGTTAATAAATAGCCTGTTTGCTGCTGGCTTAGATAACCAAATGGTGTATTAAGCGGTTTAATCGCTGTGTGCATATCGCCTAAATATGGCTGATAGTCTTGATTATTCAAGCGTTTTTCAGCGTATCCGCGCTCTTTATCACTGTTAAAAATGCGCAACATGGGTTTTTCGATATAAAAATCCTGCTGAAAAAAATGGCTTAATTCAACATAAAAATCTTTGGCAACAGGCAAAAAACTATCCACGTCAGCGGATTTTACCAAACGCATTCCAGTAATGGGATTAATCAAACCCGCAGCGATTTGTGAGGCATTTTCCAAACCATTATCGATAATCACAATTTTATAACCTTGCCGCATCAACTGCCATGCCAACAAACTGCCCGCTAACCCCTGTCCTACGATTAAAAAATCAACATTCATGGCTTGCTAAAAATTCGAGTCAAAAAAAAGGGGAACATAAAGTTCCCCTATCAAATGAGCGCACCTCAAACTTGTTTAGCCGTTTTCTTTTTTGCTGATTTTAATTGAGTGACATTGTTGTCTACTTTATCTTGCGGCTCGTTATTACTGGGTTCAGCAGGTTTAATGTCTTGAACAACACTGTCATCAATCGGTGTTCTAGGTTCTCTGCCTGCCATTAAATCTTCAATTTGTAAGCGATCGATGGTTTCCCATTTCATCAGCGCGTCCGCCATTTTGTGCAGAACTTTAATATTGTCCTGCAAGAGCATTTCTGCACGTTGATAATTACGATCGATGACTTCTCTTATTTCATCATCAATTAAATGGGCGACATTAGTAGATACCGCGCTACCTTTACTGCCTGGATAGCCCATGAATGCTTGACCGCCTTCTTCACCATAAACTAAAGGACCTAATTTATCGGAAAATCCCCAACGTGTGACCATATTGCGAGCCAATTCAGTTGCCCTTTCAATATCATTCGATGCACCTGTAGTGACACGATCACCACCGTAAATCATCAGCTCCGCAATTCGACCACCAAACAAACTGGAAATTTGGCTTTCTAATTTACGTTTACTGGCACTGTATTGGTCACGTTCGGGTAAAAACATAGTGATACCCAAGGCTCTACCTCTAGGCATAATGCTAACTTTATAAACTGCGTCGTGATCTGGGGATAACTGCCCGACAATACAATGCCCCGCTTCGTGGTAAGCGGTGAGTAATTTATCTTCATCGGTCATAACCATCGTATGGCGTTCTGCACCCATGAGGATTTTATCTTTGGCTTTTTCAAGATCATTCATGCTGACTTGGTTTTTATTGCCACGGGCAGCCAGTAGCGCAGCTTCATTAATCACATTGGCTAAGTCAGCACCTGAAAAACCAGGGGTACCTCTGGCAATATCGTGTAGTGAAACATCAGCAGCGGCTGGTACTTTTTTGATATGAACATTAAGAATTTGCTCTCTGCCGCGCACATCAGGCAAGCCTACATTGACTTGTCTATCAAAACGACCTGGTCTGAGTAAGGCTTTATCCAATACATCGGCACGGTTGGTAGCGGCGATAATAATTACGCCCTCATTACCCGTAAAACCGTCCATTTCCACTAGCAACTGATTGAGGGTTTGTTCACGCTCATCATTACCACCGCCCATTCCTGCACCGCCCCGTTGACGACCGACTGCATCAATTTCATCGATGAAAATAATACAAGGCGAATGTTCTTTGGCTTGCACAAACATATCGCGTACTCGTGATGCACCGACACCCACAAACATTTCGACAAAATCAGAGCCTGAGATAGTAAAGAATTTTACCCCTGCTTCACCCGCAATCGCTCTAGCGATCAAGGTTTTACCTGTCCCTGGAGGGCCGACCATTAGAATGCCGCGTGGAATTTGACCGCCTAATTTTTGAAATTTTTGCGGGTCTTTTAAAAAGTCCACCAGTTCTGATACTTCTTCTTTAGCTTCTTCGCAGCCTGCCACGTCAGCAAACTTCACTGTTAATTTATCTTCTTCCAACATTTTGGCTTTGCTTTTACCAAAAGTATTACCCCCCATGCCCTGCATTCTGCGCATATAGATGATAAACACCAAAATCATTAACAACATTGGAAACCATGAGATAAATATCTTCATTAAAAAAGTTTCTTGTTGTGGTGGCACAGTTCTTATTTGAACATCGGCATTCAGCAACTCATCAATCAGACGCGGATCACCTGGATTAAAGGTTTCCAGTGTTTGACCGTCCGAGGCACGAACTTTAATCTGTTGCCCGCTAATTTCTACGCGATCAATTTGTTTATTTTTTACCTTATCAATAAATTCTGAGTACGCTAAAGAATCCTGCAAGGGTGGTGTTGCGTTAATGCGGTCATAAATCAGAAACGCACCCGCAATAAAAACGCTAAACAGCAGCATGTTAAAAATATGTTTTTTCATCGTTGTATCCCCCGAGCGATACCTTCACAGCACCTAAGTTATTAATTATAAAAAACTCACTAATTGCTCACCATAACTGAGTTTTATTTTGTTGAACGCCATGACTTGAATCTGCCTAACCCGTTCTCGGCTTATATTAAGTTCTGCGCCTATTTCCTGCAATGTCATTTCTGTATTAGTATTAAGTCCAAAATGACAACAAATAACCTTGGACTCGCGTGAATTGAGCATTTCTATTGCTAGTTCAAGCCAGTTTTCAAGTTCTGATCGCGCTATTTGTTGAAAAGCAGGTTCAAAAACCTGCTGCTCCATCACGTCAATGGGAGCTGCCGCCTCTTCATCGCTATCAAAATTTTCCAGTGGCAAGCTGGTTTGTGCAATAGACAGTAACGCGTTTACTTCATCAACCGTCTTTTCTAAATACTCAGCCAATGCGTCAACGGACGGTTGTTTACCTGTTTTTGCCAACAACTGGTCTTTAGCACGAAATAATTTGTGAATATTACCCATTTGTTCACAAGGTACACGCACTACCCGCTCATTTCGCGATAATGCCCGCGAAATTCGTTGCCTAATCCAATAAGCTGCATAGGTTGAAAATTGATAACCAAAATGAGGATTAAATTTATCGGCAGCGGCTAACAAACCTGTTTGACCTTCTTGAACAAGGTCATCAAAATCTAAAAATCCACCTCTATACTGATTAGCTATAAATGACACTAGCTTAAAATTATTTTCAACTAATTGCTGTCTTGTCGTCAACCAAAGCCGTTCTGCAAACAGAGTATCCATAACGTATTGATACATGACATCGTCAGATAAAAATAGACATTGTTCATCATCTATTGGTAACACTTTAAGTTTATCTGGCAACTGATTAAGTCGTTTTAAATTTTTCAGGCGTTTAATAATCCAATCAGAATTTTTTTTGCCTCGATAATCCGTTGCTTGATAACAAAGCCCTCTGCGTTGAAACATATAAACAATAATATCAGTAAGCTCTAGCAAATCCTCAAAAGAAAAATGAAATGCTTGAAACTCATTGGTAATAGCCTTTTTTCATTACTATTTTCATAAATAGCATCATTTTTACTCAGTGACAAACTTGTTATCAGTTCATGTTCTTTGCTATTTTTAAAAACATCGAAAAACTCCCTTTCCATAGATACTTCACTCTCGTATTCTGAAGAGTCAATCGCTTGAATTTGTTGGTATTTATTTCGCATCCACCAAGTAGAAATAGGAAATTTCGCTAGTGCATGAATCAATTTTATTCTAGCCGCTTCTAATCTGCGAGCAATTCCAAGATTGCCTGTTTCAGTGCCTGCTGTGACCATTTTATCGATACAATCAGTCACAGCAGGTACAACGGCTTTTATGCCTATTTCTGGCATTAACACTTGTTCATTCAAATAAGACAGCAACATTTTTATTCCCGCCAAATACAAACTACCGATAGAAAAACAGGCTTTGGTTAAAAGCCCATCAAATAACCTAGCTAAACAATAAACATTAGCAAGTGAATTGTCAAACAATAACTTTACAAAACTTAGACAACGATTGAAAAATTGTCTCCAGATTGCGTATTACTGGTGTCAGAGATAAAAATTTTGATTAAAATAATCGATAACAAGGCAGACTAGGTGATAATTACTGTCAATTTTAGTGCTGAGTGATTGCGATGAAAAAAATTTTGAATGTCGGTGGTAACAGTAAAGCCATACCGCTACCACCACAGTATGAGGGTTGGGATCATGTCTTATTGGACATAGATCCAAAAGGCAATCCCGATGTGCTTTGTGATGCGCGTGAACTAATAACCTTACCTGAGCCTGCCTATGACTCGGTGTATTGCTCACATAATTTAGAGCATTACTATTATCATGATGTAAAAAAAGTATTAGCTGGCTTTAGCCATGTGCTTAAAGCCGATGGTTTTGTGTATATTTGTGTTCCCGATATGAATGAGGTCATGCGTATTGTGGTCGAAAAGAATCTTGATATAGATGATGAGTTGTATCAATGTTCCGCAGGATCTATTTTGGTTCGTGATGTTATGTATGGCTGGGGTATACAAATTGAAAGTAGTGGTTGCGATTTTTTTGCCCATAAAACAGGTTTTACAGAAAGATCATTGATTAATGTGCTGGATGGAGCAGGTTTTCCGTGGATTTTTACCTGCACAGGTAACTTGGAGGTTACTGCCTTTGCCTTCAAAGACGAACCTAGCGACTATTTAACGAAACTTCTTAATATCACCAAGCCCTAGAGCTGCAATGGCTATAAGTAATCAGCAACAGTTAGCCGCGCTCGCGCTAAATATTAAGCAATGGGGACAACAACTAGGCTTTGCACAAGTTGGTATTAGCGATACCGATTTAACCGAAGCAGAAAAGCATTTGCAACACTGGCTAGAAAAAGGCTTTCATGGCGAAATGGACTATATGCAGCGTCATGGCACTAAACGTAGCCGCCCTGCTTTGTTACAAGAAGGCACTGTGCGGGTAATTTCGGTGCGTATGGATTATTTGTCTGAATCACGGCAAACAATGAATCAAGCACTTGACGAACCAACGGCTGCGTATATTTCGCGTTATGCGTTAGGACGCGATTATCACAAAATGATGCGCCAGCGTTTGCAAAAATTGATTGATAGAATACAAGCGGAAGTCGCTTTATATCCTGATGCTGATTTCACCCTGCGCGGATTCGTGGACAGTGCGCCTGTACTGGAAAAAGCCATCGCTGAAAAAGCAGGCTTAGGCTGGATAGGCAAGCATTCCAATTTAATCAATAGATCAGCGGGTTCGTGGTTTTTTTTAGGCGAAATTTATACCAACCTCCCCTTACCAACTGATGATAAAACAAGCGCACATTGTGGTGCTTGCATTGCTTGTTTGGATATTTGCCCAACGCAAGCCATTGTCGCACCTTATCAAGTCGATGCGCGGCGGTGTGTTTCGTATTTGACTATTGAATTACACGGCTCAATTCCAGAACCGCTACGCCCATTGATAGGCAACCGTATTTATGGCTGTGATGATTGCCAGATTATTTGTCCGTGGAATCGGTTTGCAAACCTCAGCACAGAAAAAGATTTTAATCCCAGACATCGACTGAATAGTCAGCAATTAGTAGAGGTATTTGCGTGGAGCGAACAAGAATTTTTAGCCAAAACAGAAGGCTCAGCAATACGCCGTATTGGTTATGAACGCTGGTTAAGAAATATTGCCGTTGCTTTGGGCAATGCCCCACACTCACCGCTGATTATTGAGGCATTGCAAACCAAACACAACCATGCTTCTGAGATAGTTAAAGAGCATATATTATGGGCATTGGCTCAACAACACAAACCACCTAGCAACCAATAATGTCTGAATCCCTAAGTTCCGCCTCTAAAAAATCAGGATTAGCTCCTGGTACACTGGTACACATTGGTGAAGTTCATGAGCATGAACACAGCATCATGATGATGAATTACAATTCGACCAAACTCGAAAAACGCACTATTAATTCAATTGAAGAGTTACTGCCTTACAAAACAACGGATAGTGTCACTTGGGTTATTATTGATGGTTTAAAAGATATTGCCATTGTTGATGCAATTGGGCAACATTTTGATATTCATCCGTTGGTACTTGAAGATATTTTAAATACTAATCAACGCACTAAGTTTGAAGAATATCCAGATTATCTTTATTTTGTTATTAAAGCGACTTCTTTACACAAAGGTTCATTTAATATCGAGTATGAACAAATCAGTATTTTGGTATTAAAAAATTTTGTTTTTACCTTTATGGAAAAGCCTGACGCGCTGTTTGACCCTATTATAAATCGCTTAAATAATGAGGAAGGTCATTTAAGAAATTCAGGTTCAGATTATCTCGCTTATGTGATTATGGATACGGTTGTTGATGAGTATTTCACCTTGCAAGATGCGTTTGATGAATTAATTGAATTCATTGAAGATGACTTATTAACGCATCCATCGGTAGAGACATTAGTGACTATTCAAAAAATCAGACGGGAATTGATTTTTTTACGCAAAACTGTATCACCGTTGCGAGAATTATTAGCTGCCATTCGACGCAGTGAATCCCCCTTATTTGATGAGCGAACAAAACGTTATTTTGCTGATATTTATGATCACTCTATTCGCATTATTGAGGCGGTAGAATCTTATAGAGAATTAATATCGGGTATGTTGGATATTTATTTATCCAGCGTGAGTAATAAAATGAATGAAACCATGAAGTTTCTCACCGTATTCGCCTCCATTTTTATTCCCTTAACTTTTATAGCAGGTGTTTATGGTATGAATTTCGAGTATATGCCAGAATTAAAATGGAAATGGAGTTACCCAATATTGTGGAGCGTATTTATCGGCATAGCAGTCTCTTTACTATTTTATTTTAAAAAGAAAAAATGGTTATAGTTAGTTATTACCCGATATAGCGCGGCTTAGCCATGAGGTAAAATTACTGCGATTACGCGAACAAATAACAACCTTACCTTTGCCAGAAAACTTAAGCACCATGCCTTCGCCACTGGTCACACTATTGATCATTTGACCTAAAAACCCACCACCGCTCTGTGTGGTAAGAGAAACCTCATGGTGTAATTTAGAATCCCATGCGATAACATGGGCATTATCAATAACAATGTCTTTACCTGGTTCAACATCTAACACGAAACTTGAGCCAAAACCCGATACCGCTAGTTTGCCAGAACCTGATGCCTCACAAATAAAAAAACCACCTGTTTGACCAAACAGTGCCGTGCCTACGCTTTGAGTGCGAACTTGTAGAGTAACACCACTTTCAGCAGCAACGAATGCCCCATCGTTCATTAAATAACGGGTTGTTCCAATATCTAACACCTCTACCGCACCAGGTAAGGTAGGTGATAACAAACAATCACCCGCACCATAAGTCGCTTCGATATGTTGCTGAAAAAACGATTCGCCATTAGCAAAGCGACGCATCAAGGCACTGCCCAACCCCCCCGTCATTTTGCCCTTTAGCTCCAAGTTGCTTTCCATCATTACCATCGCGTTAGATTCGCAATAAATTTTTTCACCACTCTTTAGGCTGACGTGTAAAAAAGGATCAACATCACCTGTTACTGTAAATTGTGCCATTTTATTTCTTACTTACATAAAGTTAAACATACCAAAACAAACTAACTGTTTTAGAGGGTGTGGGTGAATTATTATACAGATTTTTTTATTTGTTTGAATGACAACTAAAACTGATAAAGACTAAACGTTGTTTATGTTTCTTTTTAAATCCAAAGAAGCTGAATTAATGCAGTAGCGTAATCCTGTGGGCTGAGGACCATCGGTAAATACATGACCTAGATGCGCACCACACGTTTGACAACTCACCTCAATTCTATTCAAGTTATGACTGGTATCAACTAACTCTGTCACACTATCTGTCGATAAAACAGCCCAAAAACTGGGCCAACCTGAACCTGAGTCATATTTTGTTTCAGAATCAAATAAAGCGTTACCGCAACAAACACAATGATAAATACCTACTTTTTTACAATAAGTATATTTTCCAGTAAAAGGTGACTCCGTATTTTTTAAACGACAAATACTAAATTGTTCAGTCGTTAATTTATCTTGCCACTGCGTGTCATCAGGGGAATTTTTATCAGACATGGTATTTACTCCCTTATTTAAACTAAATTTAAGCTGCCTATTGTACGCGTTCAAAACAGTATAGCCAAAACTTCAATTATTCTTAACAGAGTGAGCGCATATAAAATAAAACTTGGATTCAAGTCATAAATGCACTTCAGAATTCATGCGGCTTTGCGTTCAACTTGTTCAAAAAACACCGCATGAGGTGTTTGGTAGTTTACCCCTTTTCGAGGGCGGTGGTTGAAGCGGTGCATGAACTATAGTGGATTCCAAATTCACGATAATAGTTTAAGCTATAGCCTGTCATGAAAAAGGGTTTAACAATGAGTGAGAGTAAACGTAAGATTTTTACCAGTGCAGAAAAAGCAAAGGTTGCCTTATCGGCGGTCAAGGGCATCAAGACCATCAATGAGATAGCCCAAGAGTATAGAGTGCATCCAACGCAAGTTAGCCAATGGAAAAACACATTAAAAAAAAGCTATACCGTTATCGGGTTGCTCATCAATACAGATTTAACCCACTACCATTATTTCAAACACAGGTTAATTTATGAAACTCGTCACCTTTAGCTATCAAAATCAAACCCGAATCGGCGCAGTCATTGATGATAGGGTGGTTGATAGCCTTGGCAATGCTGATATTCCTAAAACCATGATTGAATTTTTAAGCGTGGGGGCTGAGTCCTTAGCCGCTATGCAGCAATTAATAAATAGCGGTCAACATAGAATCGCCTTAGCAGATGTAAAACTGAACGCACCGATACCCAGACCGCCTAAATATTTAGCGATTGCGTTAAATTATGCTGACCATATCAGCGAAACAGGCATGAATAAACCTGAATATCCTAATTTTTTCACCAAACAAAATACTTGCGTGATAGGCAGTGGCGATTTTATCCACCTGCCCAAAGTATCCGATAAATTAGATTATGAAGGTGAACTAGCGTTTGTGATTGGCAAACGTTGTCGTCATGTTCCTGTCGAAAAAGCGCGTGAAGTCATTGCAGGGTTTATGATTGCCAACGATGTTACGGTACGCGATTGGCAAGCGCGTGTACCCAACATGACGGTAGGTAAATCTTTTGATACCTGCGGTCCACTAGGTCCGTGGTTAGTCACTAGCGATGAAATCAGCGACCCGCACAATTTAATCCTAAAAACATGGGTCGATGATGAATTACGACAAAATGCCAACACCGCAGAAATGATTTTTAACTGTTATGAAATGATTGCGTATTTATCGCAAGCCATGACTTTAGAAGTCGGTGATGTGATTAGCACAGGCACACCCAGCGGCGTTGGGGTAAAAATGTCACCGCGTGGCTTTTTAAAAATCGGACAAACCGTGCGGATTGAAATTGAAGGTTTGGGTGTGTTGGTTAATACCGTGATTGCTGAGCCTTAAGTCTTAAGTCGTGCGGCTGTGCCTCTTTAAAACAGGCTCAATTATTGGCTCTATTGGATTCCAACGTCATGTAGTCAGTAGATACTCTGTTCAAAATCAAGCCTTTTTCGATAATTTTTAATCATGAATTCTCCGAAATAGGGATGGCATAAAAACGGGAATTATCGAAAGTCTGGTTGTGTTTCAACATACCGTGAATAGCGTGTAACAGTTTACGCATGACAGCACACACTGCTTGTATTGGTAGCTTACCGTTATCGACGAGATGTTGAAAATACGCCTTGACGTGCGGGTCATGCTCTTTGGCACTCAAGGCAGGCATATACAGGGCGGCACGAATATGGGCGTTGCCCGATTTGGCAAGGCGCGTTTTTTTGTGGACGCTTTTGCCCGACTCGAAGGCTTGCGGATCAAGCCCTGCGAACTTAACCCATTGTCGGTGCGATAGATCAGGTGGTAGTAATAACGTTCGCCCATCAGTGCAATAGTGCTGGTTTCGGCGATGCCTTTAATGCTGATTAATAGGTGCAGGATGCGGGCTAGTTCTGGATGTTTGACTATCAAGAGCAGTGCCGCCGTTGTTAAGCAGTCGATGCGTTTTTCTAACTGACTGATGGCTAGATTGGCATCTTTTAGCACGGCTTTGGGAGTTTCCGTGGTGGCGGTCAGCGCGTGCAGGTGATTCTTGGCGGCGGCTTTCTGTTTGGTCAGCGAATGAATGCGCCGCGCAACACTACGCAAGGCAATCTTCTCGTTGCTGGGACGTGTCCATGCCACAAACGCCATACGTTCAGCTTATTCAGCCAGAGTATTGGCATCAACGGCATCGGTTTTACTGTTTTTCATTAACACTTTGGCAAAGTTGTGTGAGGCTTTGGGATTCAACACCATCAGCGACACCCCCGCATCATGTAAGGCAAGGCTTAAGTCAAAGTGATAAACCCCCGTGGCTTCCAGACAGACGGTAATGCCTGACAGTTTAGCCAGCTTGTTGACTAAACGAGCGCGATCACTGGGCGTGTTGGTAAACTTTTGTGGATTCAATGACTTACTGTTTTTACGAATCACTAAAACCAGTTCTTCAGCACCGACATCAATCCCTGCAAACTGCGGTGGTTTGCTGTCACTGGCGGTTTCTTTCTGTGGAATGTTCATAATATTAGGTTTGTCCAACTAGATTAAAGAACGTAAACTATTCATTGATTCCCGACCCTGATAATGCACCTGCCGTCCTT
>CAIUVX010000026.1 GCA_903902705.1 uncultured Methylococcales bacterium | reverse complement strand
TGCTGACTTCCAGCATCTCATCGAACAACAGGGGCATCTGCTGGAGTTTCTACCCCCTTACTCGCCTGATCTGAACCCTATTGAACACAAGTGGGCGCAAGCTAACGCTCTTCGGAGGCAAAAAAAATGTTCTATTGACGAGCTGTTTACTCAGCTCTTTTAGATCGTTTTATACTGCTTTTACTATAACAGGACGAAAATCCTAGCAAAGCCAAAATGCGAATCTGCACTATAGTGCCCCCCCCGAAATCAGGACAATAGTTTAAGCTATAGCCTGTCATGAAAAAGGGTTTAACAATGAGCGAGAGTAAACGTAAGATTTTTACCAGTACAGAAAAGGCAAAAGTTTCCTTAGATGCGGTCAAGGGCATCAAGACCATCAATGATATATAGCTGACGCACTATAAATTGATTATATTTCAACGACCACAAAGCTAATAAATACGGTAGTTTTCAAGATTTTCTAATCACTTTATCTTGCCTTAGCTATAGCCTAGGAGCATGGAGTTCATCCAACGCAAGTAAGCCAATGGAAAAAGGAACTACTGGACAATGTGGGCAGCCTGTTTGAGGGGAAACGTAGACCTAAGCCAGTCACGACCCCGATCGTCTGTACGCCATGATTGGCAAGGCTTACAAAGCATTATCGCCGTCACCGCTAAACGAGAAATCGGCGACAAAGTGAGTGAAAAACACGTTCAACATCAGCGGTCTTGATGCCAATGATCCGCAACGACCAGCGCGTGTAGTACGCGCACATTGGGCGATTGAAAACAATCTGCACTGGGTTCTTGATATAGCCTTTGATGAAGACGGTAATCGAACCCGCAACGGACATAGTGCCGCCAACCTCGCTGTTATTAGGCATATTGCTCTGAATTTAATCAAAGCCGAAAAAACTGCCAAAGTCGGTGTCAAAATCAAACAATTAAAGGCTGGATGGGATAATAACTATTTATTGCACATTCTCGGCTTAACACAGCTCGATTGCCCTGCTGATTCGTAGGCATCCCAGCTCTCATCTTGTCTGAGCCAGTTAAACACTATTGCTAACCTGTCGTCACTAAAATCCAACTCGCGTAGCCCTTCGGCTTTCAAACAAATGGTTAATGTCATCAACAATCCTGCCACCCAGCCTTGCACCGAATTCAACCGATGATCGCCTTCGCTCAGAATATAGGCTATCCAGACAACAACAATTTGCCCTAAACTGAGCCCTTGCTATTTAATATGGTTTGTGAAGTTGCTTATCTAGTAGGGCTGCTATATTCATTTTATCCATCTGTGCTAATAACAGGGGGATACAGAATTAAGCGAACCGTGAGTTATAGTTTACCCATTCTGCCAATAAGTCCGTGCCATATTCCAAGAGTCATCATTTTGAGATATGTAAAACGAGGTGTCACCCACAAGGGATATAAGAGATACCTAATCAGAATCACCATCGTAAAACGCAATTTCCAACCAATCGAAACATATTTTTTAGAAATCAACCAAACTGCATTGCGAAAAATATAATAGTGTCGCAATGGATTATGATTTAAAAATTTCCGACCAAGAAAAACAAGTGGATCCTCTCCCAGCGAATGAGCCATAACAGCATTGCAAGCACCAAACGACCGATAACCAAGTGATTTTGCGCGTAACCCCCATTCAATATCGACTTGATCAATAAATAATGCTTCATTCATATAGCCTACACTATGAAAAGTTTTTAAGGATATCAGCGATCCTGATGAAATAACAAAGTCGGTAGGAACTATTCCGTTAAATGTACAACTTTCTTTGATCAAAAGTATTCCTGATAATCTTGAAAACGACGACCGATCCGTATTTCGCTCATCGACATAGTGAGCTCCTACTGCAGCAATTTTATATCCTTCGCTACTTTTTTGATGCATAACTGAAATTAACTCTTCAACCATATTGGAATCTGGAACGCTGTCTTGATCTAACAGCAAAACAAAATCAGCTTCCAACTTCATTGCATGTTTGATACCAATATTTTGAGCGGCTGCAATACCTAAGTTTTTTTCTTGTGGTAGTACATGCAATTTTTCACTTATTTGACAACCTTCAAATTTATCAAACCAGTCAGGTGAAAAATTTGATGAGCCATTATCTACAATAAAAACATTAGATACTTGGTCTGAAACTGCTTGAATTACCACTTGAAGTGCATCTTTGTTAGGATTATAAGTAACTAATACTACAGAGATATTATTGTAATAATCTTGAGTTAACATTATTTATCACATCGTTGTTTAGTTTTAAAAAAAAATGTTTGCATACAACTGTTGTTGTAAGTAAAGATTAGTACAACAATGACATGATTAGATTCAATCACTTTAAAAGTCATGGGTGTTGCCTCCCTATTTTGATCATTTTAACCTCCATCAAACTTTAAAAGCCTGACAGTTTTGTATGTATTTAGCGAGCCTATTACTCATGATGATTCTAAAAGGCTGTGACAAGAAAAATCGTATCATGCTGACAACATGCCATTTAAAATACTTTAAATTACGATGACTGGTGCGTTGTGCTTGATGTATCACTTTGCTTTTAGGCGATAAACAAATTTTATAACCGCGCAAAGTCAGACGAGCGCAAAGATCCACATCTTCGTAATACAAAAAGTAGCGATCATCAAAGCCACCAATCGCGGTAAATAGCTCGCGGGTAAATAACATAAACATACCGCCCACCCAATCAGGAAACAGCGGTTGATCATTTATCTCATAATCGCCATTTTTACGAAGACCGAAAAATTTGCGGAGAATGATTAGTGGCGTTGGAAAGCGACGCGCACTGTCTTCCATCTCACCTTGTTCATTTAAAATCAGCGGCGCAACTGCACCGACAGCCGTATCATGCAAACAAGCCTGCAAAATGGGGAAAGGATTACCAATCAAGCGAATATCAGGATTTATCACACAAAAAAACCTACCTGTTGTTTGAGCGAAAGCCTGATTATGATTAGCCGCAAAACCTAGTGGTTTGGGGTTACGAATAATTTTTAGTGGAAAAGAGAATTCATCAACCACAAAGGCTAGTGGCTCATCCAAATTGAGGGTAAGAATCACCTCAAATGGCAAAGCATCGCAATATTGGGTCAAATCATGCAATAACAGGTCGACTAAATTCATCTGCCCATGACTAACCACAGAAATAGAAATATCCTTCATAATTTAGAAAATCGATAAGACAATATGCGTAAGAATAGATTCTTCACTAAATGCCAACGCCAAATAAATTGTTGTGTAAAAGAAGCACCTATTACTGGACTTACATTATTAATATGGCGACGATAAGCAATAAGTGGTTCGTTAATATAATATGTAGAGCCGCATATATCATTGAGTATGCCAAACCACATATCGTGCATCGGCACATCACTTGGAATGGGTAAAAAATATTTCAACATAGACTGGCGAAAAGCCAATGTACAACCGAGATATTTATTACTAATTAAATTAGTTAAAACCCCTTTGGTAAATTCCTTGTGCCGTTGTGCAAAAAAAGACTCTGCAACTGTATGCCCGAACGCATCTATGATTCGGGCATCGCTAACAACTAGCGTTGTATTAAAATCCAATAAAAAAACATCAATAATTTTTTTTACCTTTCCAGCAAGCCAAATATCATCTTGATCACTTAAAAATAAAATATCACCCTGAGCTAGCCGTAACGCTTTCTCAAAAGATGCCAATATGCCTAAGTTACAAGTATTATGGTATATATGTATCCTAGAATCATTAATGTTTTTTAATAATTCTAAAGAGTTATCTTGCGATGCGTCATCAATAATTACTAGTTCATCAGTAGCTCCTAACTGTACTAAAATGGATTCTATTTGCGCTAACAAATAGCTTTCACCATTGAAAACAGCCATACAAACTGAAATTTTCATTTGTTTTTAACAAATTTCCATATAAAGAATTTAATATTGAAGATTATTGCTAAAATCCACCCAAAAAATTCACCAAACATTTGATATTTAACCTTATTTATTTCACTTTTTGCTAAATTAAAATTACTTCTACTTAAACCATTTTCAGTACATAATGCTATTATGGAACAGTCACTTATATATCGATATTTATGAGTATTATAAATTTGTATATTTAATTTATAATCAGCCATAATTCTGTATGAACAATCAAAACCAATATGCCTTATAATTTGGCTTGGATAAAATATACTTTGATGATGTATGGTATTATGTAAATATCTATTAACAGACAAACTAGATTTAACAATTTCCCCTGTATCGTACTGTATTTTTCCAAATACTATATTTTTCCCATCAAATAGTTTTGATAATCTTGCAAAAACGTCTGAATTAAATACATAATCACCTGAATTTAAAAAATACAGGTATGACAACTGATTAGAAAATTTAACGCCTTTATTCATTGCATCATAAATTCCACTGTCATTCTCACTAATCCAATAATCAATTTGATTTTCGTATTGACTAATAATATTAATGCTATTATCTGTAGATCCGCCATCTATAATAATATATTCAACATTATCATAGGATTGCGTTATCACACTTAAAATAGTTTTTTCTAAATGGCTTTCACCGTTAAATACAACAGTAATAACTGTAATTAAAGGATTATCTATTGAATTTTCTTTAAAATACCCCTTTGTGCGTAGTCCACCTTCACTCTTTATTGTATTGGTAACAGGTAAAAATAATTGAGTCTGAATTTTATCTTCGGGGTGATTGATAATGATAGGCGGCAGACAGGTAACTCTACGCGTAGTTGCATATTCATCATTTAATGAAAAAATAGCTTTATTTTCCTCTGTCATTATAAATTATCTCGAAAACTAAATTCTTAGCAAAAAGTCAGATGGTATTACTGTATAGAGGAGATCAGGCTTTGCCTGATTTTGCAAGCAGAGCTTGCACCCCTAATTTATTGATAAAAGCTTATCATGTTACGGACAATTTCACGCATCTTAAAGGTTGCTTGCCAGCCTAATTGATGCAGGGCTTTATCAGCACAGCCTTGGCTTCTCGCTAAGTCAGTCGGACGAAACAGTGCAGGATCACTATTCACACAGTCACGCCAATCCAAACCAACGACTGAAAAAGCTTCTGCCACAAAGTCTTGCAGCGAATTGGCTTCGCCTGTGGCAATAATATAATCATCTGCCACCTCTTGCTGCATCATCCGCCACATTGCTTCCACATATTCAGGTGCAAAGCCCCAATCGCGAACAATATCAAGTCGCCCCAACGTCAGCTTTTCCAGAGAACCCTGTGCAATTCGACACGCTGCCGAGATAATTTTTTGGGTCACAAACCGCTCAGGGCGTAGCGGTGATTCATGATTGAACAAAATGCCGTTACAGGCGAATAAACCATAAGCCAGACGATAATTCACAACCAACCAGTGTGCCGATGATTTAGCAACGCCATAAGGACTACAGGGACGAAAAGGGGTTTCTTCAGTGGCAATTTGTCTATGATCGCCAAAACATTCACTGGAGCTTGCATGATAAAATTTAATCGGCTTTTTCATAAAACGAATCGCTTCTAGCATATTCAATGCGCCAAGCGTAATGCTTTCCAAGGTTTCAGCAGGTTGATCAAAGGACAAGCCGACAGAGCTTTGCCCCGCAAGATAATAAATTTCATCAGCTTCACTATGGCTAAGTGCAGTCAATACGCTACGAAAATCATTGGGAGCCATCGACAGCAATGTTACTCGATGTTTAATGCCTAGCGAAGTTAAATTGCCGAAGTTAGCAACCTGTGCATCTCTGGATGTCCCCCATACCTCATAGCCTTTATTCAGCAACAACTGCGCAAGGTAACTGCCATCTTGTCCACTCACGCCACAAATCAACGCTTTTTTCACCTTAAATTCCTATAAATAGCCAGTGTTTCCTCGGCACAATGCTGCCATGAAAATTGAGCGCGACGCACAACTCCAAAGTCAATTAGTTCAGCGCGTCTTGCGGGTGAATTTAATACTCGCTCCATCGCGATACGCATAGAATCAATATCGTTAGGATCAAAATATTCGCCTGCCTCAGCAACCACTTCTGGAATGGAACTATTATTACTACAAGCAACGGGGCAACCCAGAGACATTGCCTCTAATGGTGGAATACCAAAGCCTTCATAAAGCGACGGATAAACAAACAATGCTGCGCCGCGATAACAATCAGCGAGTTTACTATCACTGCCATTTATCTGTGTTATCGCATTTTCAGACAGTATTAAATCAGCAAACAGCTTTTTTTCAGCACTTAAAAACGCACCGCCCCCAAAACACAGCACATCAAAATTATCACGCAACCACAATGAACTCGCATAAGCGCGTAAAAAACCGTCAAAGTTTTTATAGCCGCCACGTTGCCCGACATACAACAGATAAGGTTTGATTTTATGCGTTTCTGAAATTTCTGGAATCAAGTTATCAAAGCCAAGGTAAACAACTGACACTTTGTCTTCTGGTAAATCAAAAAGCTCCAACAAATCTTTTCGAGTGCTTTCAGAAATACAAATAACGTGATCTGCCCTTTGTGTTGCTATACGCTTTTGTACTGAGGTTTTATCCTGCTTAGAAAACGCTTCGGGAAATAACTCATGAATCATATCGTAAACAGTTACCACAGTACGCACGCCTTTGGGTGCGACAGAATGTTCCGTGAAGTAAGTTTCATGCACAATCTGTGGTGCGAGTTTTGAGATAGCACGTCGGGCTAACCATAAGCTACTCTGATGAAAAGCTCTCCCTGTTTTAGGTATCTTTGGTATTTTGATCCCTGATACTATGCCCTTGGGTAGATTTTCAAGATACGCATTAATATAGAATGGCGCGATAATATTAGCTTCTATCCCTTCTAGATCTGTTAAATGTGTCGCAAGGCTACAAATATAACGAGAAATACCACCATATTCTTGCAACGTAAATATCTGTGAGTCAAAGGCTATTTTCATAGATTCGCTCTGCTTATGATGTTCATTCAAAAAAACTTTTCATTATTGACCTAGTTAGCATTAATAAATACCGTCGACTTTATTTTAAGCAATAAACTAACTACCAGACTTGCCAAAATGACCAGTTACAAAATCCAATAACGCTTTAATATAAGAATTGGCTATATCTCTTTGACCTTTTTTAAATGAAAACAATATATCACGAATGATTACAATAAATACCAAAGGAAGTCGTTCAGGTGCATATTTTTGAAAAAAAAGTAAAGATCCACGAATGAAGTAATAAACCTGTTTATGACTTTGTTTTTTCATGGAAGAGCTAATTTTATGCCAAACAAAAGAAGTGGGTACATGAATATTCTTCCATCCCTTTTTATGGACTGTTGCTCCCCAATCAACATCTTCCCAATACATAAAATATTTTTCATTCATCATACCAATTTCTTTTATGACGGTTGATTTTACTAGCAAACTACATCCAGTAATATAATCTACTTCACAAATTTTATCATACTGACCAACATCAACTTCACCATCGCCAAAGTGACTAGCAAACAATTTATTTTTCCGCCAAATGCCACCAGCAAACCAAATCTTTTTTGGCTCATTATAAAAATATATTTTTGATCCAACTATTGCGTTGCTTTCTGATTTTTCGGCAACTTTAACTAATTCAGACAACGCCTCTGAGTCAACTACAGTATCGTTATTTAATAACCAAACATAATCTGCATCATTTTCAAGTGCAAACTTAATCCCTACATTATTTCCGCCTGCAAATCCGAGATTTTCACCAGTTTGGATAAAGTTAATATCTGGATAGCGTTCGCGAAGTATAGATTCTGAGCCATCGCTTGAGGCATTATCAACCAGAAGAATATAAAAATTGGAATATGTGAGTTTAAAACATGATTCTATACACTCAATCGTATCATCCAAACCGTTCCAATTTAATATAATTAAACAAACCAGTTTATCCATATTGCCTTCATAAGTTTTTGTAAAATGAACAGCATTAAGGACGACCCTTTAAAGCCAATCGTAAAATATATTTAACACTCCTATATAGGATACAAAATAATAAATGTGGATGTAGCCCATAACGCTTAATAGTATATTTTAGTGATATATATGCCTCATTGTATTTACCCTGAACAATCAAAAAATTAAATATAGCATCTATGTAAAATTTAAATCTTAGAGGAATATCTTCATTAAATATCAATTTTGCATGACTGAAACCTTCATTGAAAATAGTAACTAAACAGCTAGCTACTTTATCGGCTGAACAATCTGTCATTTCAATTAACAAATCTGTCGGCAAGCCTCTGTATTCATAATCATGGATAAACGAAGCATAAACGGATTTATCTTTTTTCAATAGCTGTAACATTGGCAACTGTTTTGCCCAATCAGAAGTACATAGCCATGAAATACCACTGGAGCAGCCAACAACCAGTGAGCAATATTTTGTCAATTCAGCATTCTCTCGAAATGACAATTTACTTCCATCAATAATGTTCATAGATATCACTGGCATTGATACATTAGAAGAAAGGACAACACAAACATCTGCCACCCGACTTACCAGCATTTGAGCTACTGCAACGGCAAATTCGGGTGTGACAAAGGACTGATCACTCGCTGATGAGCATTCAAACAAAATAATATGTTTCTTTTCAGCAAAACCATGAGTTTCAGCAAAACGACGAACATTCTCAACCTCATCTGGAGAAAGGTGTATTACAGGGGCAACAGATTCGGTAATTTTTTTCGGATAGCCCCGAAAAATAGATGACCTGACAGTACCGTCAAAATTTTTAAAGTTGTTAGGCGGAATTTGTGTGAGAAAAACCTCATCAAAATCGCCTGATTCTTTGCGTAAAAACGCTTCTTTTTCAAACCAAACCCACTTGTCCCACAATTCCTGATGATTAGCGATTGGAATTTCCCACACCTCATCTACAAATGGGTTTCCATAAATGACAGAGCGATATGCAGAGCCGATTGCCCAAGTTAAATGACAGTCTGGAAAATCAGTTTTAATTTGGCGGGCAACCGCCGTTGCAAAAAGACAATCACCATGCGCACCAAGTTGTCCCAACAATATTTTTTTCGGAATAAATAAGTCATCGGTAATTTCAGGTGTTAAGTGTTTCTTCACAAAGTATCCCGTTTCAAAGATGCAGTCATGATTTTCGCCAATTCAGGTAATTCTACAGATGGAAACCAATCCAGCGCGTTTATTGCTCTCGGATTGGACACCAGCTGTTTATACTCAGACGTAAAACCCTCGCGAAGACGTGCGTAGTCGCGCCAGTCTTTGCCAATGAGTTTAAAGCATATCTCCAGCCAATCTTGAATTGAATAAGCAACACCTGAACCGATGACGGCTTCAAACAACGTATCCTGCTCAAGCAAAGTCAGTATTCCCCGCGCTACATCACCTGCAAACGTCCATTCTTTTCGCACAGAAATATCGCCTAATTCAATCATCTCATCACTGCCAGCGGCAATACGCTGAACGGCTAATGCTATCATTTTGCTGACATGATTCGGTTTACGCAACGGGCTTTCGTGATGGAACAAATAACCCACATAAACCCGAATGCCCAGTGACCGATAATATCTTGCCGCATAAACTGATTGAATTCGTGCCACAGAATAAGCACTATTTGCTTCAAAAGCATCATGTTCAGAAATGGGAACTCCAGTATTCACGAACTGCAAACCGCTCCCCGTAATAAAAACTTTGGTATCTGGGCTATGCCTTTTTACTGCTTCGAGAATATTCAAAGAGCCAGTAGAAATGGTTTCATGATTTTCAAAAAGCGCGTCGTGCCGCGTTGTGGAATTAGCTGCTAAATGAAAAACGTATTTAGGCTGGTAAGTTTTTATCAAGGATTCAGTTTGTTCACGATTGGAAACATCGCCTGTTAACCATTCACCGCCTGATCTTGAAACACCAATAACAGAAAAACCTTTTGCCTTGCAAAGCTCACTTAAATAATAACCATCTTGTCCGTTGACACCAAAAATTAGTGCATTCACAACTCATTTTTCCTAAAGACAAAGGATGCAAATGTATATTGACAACCAGCATACTTGAAATCTGGGTTTGGGCAATCCCACTTTGGATCATCAACAAGAGAGCATCCTTTTAATAATGGCAACAGCCTTTCTTTGAAATCTTTTTGGGTATACATACGGAAATCTTCTTGAGGAATCGAGTCGCCTGCCTTATGCTGGTCATTATAATCACAAGTCAGTACGGCTATTCCGCTAAGGGTAAGAAGTTCTGCAATTTGGGAAATGAACAACTCATCATCTTTCACATGCTCAATGACAGAAGTTGAAAATATAATATTGTAACTCGACTTAATCGTTGATGGTTTTTGCATAAACGTACTCAAATCGTAATTTAGTACAGGATCAACTTCATCCATCATGAAACCATATTTTTTCAAAGCTCCTGCTGCTGTATCGTCATAACTACCGATACATAAAATTCTAGGGGTTAAAACCCTAGTCGCATACTTCAATACCGTATCAAGAACAAATGCCTGCTGAATATTCGCCTCAGGTATTTTTCGTGCCATCGCTTCTGGTAAAAGCTTAAACAAACTATCAATAACGGGCTTATATTGAACTCTCGCATTATCATCTAAAATTCGATTAAATAATGAAACATCTGGAATTGAAACAGGTAGAAACGTTTCATCTTTATTTAGTTGTTGTTCAATAACTCCAAGCCCTATAGTTGGTTTCCATAAATCTTCGGATTTTCTTGATTCTATTTTTTTGAAAACTACGCCTAGTTTTGACCATATTTTTCTAGGCAAAGACTTACGCTTAAAGCCTAAACTAAGAACTGTTTCTATTATTCGTTCATAATCCCAGATCAAATTGGCTTCACTCCATTCTCTACGGTAGTTCGTCAACGATTGAAAGTTGTTATTTAAAATTTGTTTTAAACTCAAATCTTCTATGCAAATTGATGGGCTTACAGAATACAAATGCCTGAACATAGCACTCTTTGTGATGGCAATAGGTCTTTGTACTGCCAACGCAAAATCTATAACGCTGGATATACCTCGACCGTTATTTTGCTCATAAAAAAAAGCATTCATTGAATTTTGAGCAAGAAAGTCCAGTAATTGCTTTTGATCAAGAAAATCGTGGCTGATTATTATGTTGATGTTAGGCTTGATAATGATTTCTTTACATCGTTGTGAAATTGCACGCGCCGAACTACCATCGGCATCGGCAAATGTTGCAAAAGGTATATGCAGCCTTATAATTACCTCATCAAATTCACTCTGAATAGTTGAAATCAGCCTTTCAAATCCCTTGCCAGCAGTGCCAAAACCAAAGCTGCCAATGGTAGGCACTTTTGGTAATTCATAGCTATTTTCATATTCTGGAACTAATCTCCCTGTTTTGAATACCAGCGGGTTTTTTAACAGCAAGGTAGGGTCTGGAGCTATATGATAATCAAAAATAGAGTCATTCGCTCTGTCTGCGATATACTGTGAAACCTCATGAATAATTCCAATATTTGGTACATTGATTCTTAGAAGTACTCTTTTATTTAACCAAGGCATTGTTGACGAATAATAATTGTAAATTATCGCTGTCGGCTTAATGGTAGTTATAATAGATTTAAACTCTTCTTCATCCGAGCATTCGGCATATATGAATGAGTATTTTTTTGATTTTCCAAGTGCCTCGGCAATATTGCGACCAAATTGATAAACACCACACTGCTGCTCTTTATGAGACAGAAAAAGAATTTTGTTTTTTAGATTATTTTGCATAGTCGAATCAATTTACTTTATTTTTATAATTTCAATGGTTGGAAGCGGGAAAATAAAGCCTACACCCTTTTCCAGCATATCTTTTTCACGCTCAACAAACTCTTCTTTGAAATGCCAAGGCAGAATAAGGTAATAGTCAGGATTCATCGCTCTTGAATCTGCTTCGCTAACAATTGGAATATCCGTGCCAAGAGTATATGCCCCATATTTGTCTGGATTACGCTCTGCCGCTACGTCAATCAATCTATTATCAATACCACACCATTGCAAAATAGTATTTCCTTTTGTAGATGCACCGTAAATATGAATTTTCTTGCCTTCTTTTTTTAATTGCTTGAGCAGGGAAATCAATTCTTCTTTATGTACGTTGATGCGATCCTGAAAATGTTTGTAGGGTTTATCGGTATCTAATTCAAGATTAAACTCTTCTTGACGGATGGTTTTAATGTTTTCCAGATATTGCTCATTTTTGTAGCTGTAATTATTAGCATGAGTCGCATAACAACGAATGCTACCGCCATTGATAGTATTTTGAGAAACATTGAATATCTTCATGCCTGTCTTTTTGAGAATATACTCAATTACGGCAAGACTATAAAACTCCAAATGCTCGTGGCAAATAGTGTCATACGAAGTCATCTTGAGCATGGTCGGCATATAAGACATTTCAAATATCCATATACCTTCGGGAGCTAAAATATCTTTGATACCTTTAGTAAAGGCAATCGGATCTTCAAGATCATAAAACATAGCAATGGAGGTAATAATGTCTAATTTACCGCATTTTAGTCGTGCAGTTAGCTCTTCTGATGGAAAAATATCCTGAACTACCTGAACATTACCTGTTATTTCTTGAGCGACATCGGACGGATCAACCCCAAATTTCTGAAACGTATCAGGATAAAAAGCCAGAGAAGTGCCATCATTGCAGCCAATATCCAAAACACTACTGTTGGATCTGCCAATAATCTGCATAGCATCGTCAGCAATTCCGCGTAAATGTTCACGCATGGTATTATTTGTTCCTGAACGATACCAATAAGCTGAATACAAAATATCGGGTGGAACGGTGTGTTTCATTTGCAACAAACCACAAGCACGTTCATCACGGGTTGGATCACACCGCACCAGCGTCATCGGTATTTTGCGTGTCGGCGGTAACTCCTTACCAGGCTTAACAAAAGAACCCTGTAAATATTGTTCGCCCAGATTAATGACTGGGGTTAGTGCTGCCGAGCCACACACACGGCAAGTTGTTCGATGTATTAAGTGCATATAAAACCTTCAGTTAAGTTATTCTTTGGCGTGCAAACCTTCAACAAAAGCGCGTAAGCTTTTATCAATCTGATCGATACACTGGTTTCGTTCCAAATTAAGTAAAGCCAACTGCTTTACGACTTTGTCTTTTTGTTCAACAGGTACTTTATCAAATTCATAAACCTTTTCCTGTTCATGCCATAACTCGCAATTGACTTCAGCCAATCTGGAAAAAATATCGCCCATGCTACCTTGCACTGACCGAATAGCATTACCTTCTTTTTTGTAAACCTTGTTAGCAGCAAAATTGAGCTTTTCCAAGGGAATTTGTCCTGCAATGGCAGCCGCTGTAAATTCATCAATTTCATTCTTAAGCTGTTTTTCCTGCTCTGCTAAACTTGCAAGCCTAGCGGACTCTTCAGAATGCCATTGTTTGAGTTTGACAATGGTTAGTTTGTCGCAAAGCGAGCCTAGTGTTTCAGCCATAACATATTCCCTTAAAATATTAAGTTAGAAGATGGATTAATTGCCCATTTGCAATCAACAAATACACAGCCATAGTCCAAACCCTCACTCGCCGCATACTTGGAACCACCATCAACGACAGTAATTGACAAGGCATCATCAACAAGGTCAAATATCAACTGATTTGGAAGATAGATAGCAAGCTTAAAAAAATATTGCTCAGGTCTTAGTACCCCTGCTGGTATAACTACCTTGGCGCATAACTCATTCGATACTGCTTCATTTTGCATAATAAGTTCTGTGTCAGTAGTAAAAACATTTCGTTTAGAGTCTCTTACTGCAACTCGCACCTCTGTTCCACTTATCCACTTATTAATTTTACAAATAATCTCTATGACAATTTCTTGATTATGTACAAAATTGACTGCTGGGCAACCTTCTGCATCATAGGAACACGCTTTCATTATAGCAATGTCTTTATAGCGTGAAGTTGTTTCTGCCTGAAAGCCACTCATATTATTCGCTGACATATTCATATAGTAATTTATGATATGCGATACTGTACCGCTCTGGGCAATCATACCTTTATCAAGCAGAAGGGCTTTATTACAAAACTGAGCGATAGCTCCCATTTGGTGGCTCACAAACAAAACTGTTCTGCCTCTTGACTTGGATACTTCTTCCATCTTGCCCAAACATTTCTTCTGAAACTGCGCATCACCTACAGCAAGAACCTCGTCTACTATCAGTATATCAGGCTCCAAATGTGCCGCCACCGCGAAAGCTAAACGCACATACATACCGCTAGAGTAGCGTTTAACAGGGGTATCAAGGAATTTTTCAATTTCAGCAAACGCAACAATTTCATCAAATTTCGTTTTAACCTCTGCGCGGCTCATACCCAAAATAGCACCGTTTAAAAAAATATTTTCTCGCCCAGTCAATTCAGGATGAAAACCCGTGCCGACTTCCAACAAACTGGCGATTCTGCCATTAATATGTACTTTTCCAGACGTTGGCTCTGTAATGCGTGAAAGTATTTTTAGTAATGTCGATTTTCCCGCACCGTTTCTACCGATAATGCCTAGTCTATCGCCTTGTTCAATTTCAAAATTAATATCTTTTAATGCCCAAAATTCCTCTTGTGTTTGTTGTTCTATTTTTGAATGACTAAAAGGATGACTAATTCTAGTAATAATATTTTTACTACCTTGAATTAAAGAGTCGCTTAACGTCTCATAATGGGCTGATTTTTTTTCATGCTGAATAATATATTTTTTACTAATATTTTCTACTTTTATTGCTATACCCATTAGATAACATCCACAAATGTTTTTTCTATTTTTCTAAAATAAATTACACCTACTAGAAAAAATAATGTAATAACACTAATTGATAGACTTAATTCTGTAGTATTAAATGCCGTGTTACCACCGCTAATTGCCCAACGAAAGCCATCAATAACAGCAACCATTGGATTTAGATAATAAAATAACTGGTATTGCTCAGGCACTATGGTTGAGCTGAATCCTACAGGAGATATATATAATCCTAATTGGACAATAAACGGAATAATAAATCTGAAATCTCGGTATTTTACATTTAACGAAGCAACAAATAACCCAGCACCCAATGAGGCAAAAAATCCCAGTAATAAAAACAATGGCAAAGTTAATAAGTACCAGCTTGGTAAGTAGTGATACCATGCCATTAAAGCTAATAAAATGATAAATGAAATCATAAAATCAACAGCGGAAACTATGACAGAAGCTGCTGGAATAATAAGTCGTGGAAAATACACTTTTGAAATTAAATTGCTATTACTAATAAGACTATTACTGGCATCGGCAAATGCGTTGGCAAAAAATGTCCAAGGCAACAAGGCGGCAAAAACAAAGATAGGGTAAGGTATGCCTTCGCTGGGTAGTTTAGCGATTTTTCCGAACACTACAACAAAGATTATCATGGTTAATAGAGGGCGAATAATTGCCCATAATAGCCCTATGATGGTTTGTTTGTAGCGCACAGCTATATCTCTCCATGCCAGAATATAAAAAAGTTCTCGGTATCGCCATAAATCCATCCAGTAATGGCGTTCGGATTTACCAGCTTCAATTGTAAACTGAAAATTTTCTTGATTTTTCATTGCTTATTTTTGTTATCTCAATCCAGATAAATCTTGCGAGTAGTTGCTAAAAATCATATAGCACATTCTACAAACTGATAATATTTAACCCCATCATAAACTCCGCGTATACCGTCGGCTAGACTAATTTTATGCTGCCAACCCAATGCGTGTAATTTGCTGACATCCATCAATTTGCGCGGTGTGCCATCGGGTTTACTGGTATCAAATTTTAACTTGCCAGTATAACCGACAATATCTTTTATCAGTAAGGCTAAATCTTTAATGGCTATGTCTACACCTGTGCCAATATTGACCAGTTCAGCTTCATTATACTGTTGCATAAGGTAAAAACAGGCATCGGTCAAATCATCGACGTGTAAAAATTCGCGTTTTGGAGTACCTGATCCCCAGATTTCTACAGCGGGTGAATTTTCGATTTTAGCAGTGTGAAATTTACGCAACAGCGCGGGCAATACATGGGAATTATTTAAGTCATAATGATCGTTAGTGCCATAAAGATTGGTGGGCATGACGGAGATAAAATTGCAACCGTATTGGCTGCGATAAGCTTCGCAGAGCTTAATACCTGCAATTTTGGCAATCGCATAAGGTTCGTTAGTCGGTTCTAATAAACCCGTCAGCAAATACTCTTCTTTCAGTGGCTGCGGAGCGAGTTTTGGATAAATGCACGATGAACCCAAAAATAACAGTTTAGTCACTTTATTAAGGTAAGCACTGTGAATTACATTGCTTTCTATCATTAAGTTTTGATAAATAAACTCTGCTCGGTAGGTGTTATTAGCGTGTATGCCACCGACTTTAGCGGCTGCTAAAAATACATAATCAGGTTTTTCGTGAGCAAAAAAGTCGGCAACAGCGGCTTGATTGGTTAAATCCAGCTCATTGGAGGTGCGGACAACAATCTGCTGATAGCCTTCGGCTTGTAATTTTCTAATTAATGCAGAGCCAACCATGCCACCATGCCCAGCGACATAGATTTTGGCGTTTTTATTCATATTATTTGTCCACGAAAAGCACGAAAAAAAGTAGGCATATTTTATTGGCAATAATATGGGTAACGACAAAAAACGGTTTCGTGCTTTTTGTGTTTTTCGTGGACATTTTTATTCATTGTAATCATAAACACCAAAACCATGTTGTTTAACTAACTCATCACGTTCAGCGGCTTTAAAATCCTCGCGTACCATTTCCTGTACTAATTCCTGAAAGGAAATTTTCGGAGTCCAACCTAATTTATTTTTGGCTTTGCTAGGATCGCCTAATAGCGTTTCTACTTCGGTTGGGCGAAAATAACGCGCTTCAACCTGTACAACGCACTTACCCGCTGCGTCATAACCTTTCTCGTCTATGCCCTGCCCTTCCCAGCGAATAGTCATATCAAGTTCACGCGCTGCAAAATCAACAAACTGACGCACGCTGTATTGCTCGCCAGAGGCGATAACAAAATCTTCGGGCTGGTCTTGTTGCAACATCAACCATTGCGCTTCGACATAATCTTTGGCGTGTCCCCAGTCGCGTAGCGCGTCCATATTTCCTAGATACAAACACTCCTGTAAGCCCAATTTGATACGCGCTAAGGCGCGGGTAATTTTGCGGGTCACAAAAGTTTCCCCGCGCACGGGCGATTCATGATTAAACAATATGCCGTTACAGGCAAACATACCGTAGGCTTCGCGGTAATTGACCGTAATCCAATACGCGTATAATTTTGCCACCGCATAAGGCGAACGTGGATAAAACGGTGTGGTTTCTGTTTGTGGGGTTTCTTGTACTTGCCCGTATAACTCGGAAGTGGACGCTTGATAAAAACGAGTTTTCTTCTCCAAGCCTAAAATTCGTATCGCTTCGAGTATGCGTAATGTACCCAATGCGTCAGAATTAGCGGTGTATTCAGGCACCTCAAACGATACCGCCACATGACTTTGCGCGGCGAGATTATAAATTTCATCGGGCTGAGTTTGTTGAATAATACGAATAAGATTAGATGAATCAGTTAAATCACCATGATGTAAAAAAAACCGCACATCTCGTTCATGGGTGTCACGGTATAAATGATCGATACGCGCGGTATTAAACATCGAAGAACGGCGTTTTATGCCATGCACGATATAGCCTTGTTCCAGTAAAAATTCAGCTAAATAAGAGCCGTCTTGACCTGTAATACCTGTAATAAGGGCGACTTTTTGTGGGTTATTCATCAGCGATAATCCTAGCGAATACGTTTTAAATAACCATCAGGAGCGACAGTTATCATTAATTTATTGTGAATACTTTTATCGATTTCAAATTCATCGTGGGTTTTTAAGTATTCCCATACGGCGGTTTTTGGGCTGTTGCCTTTGCCCCATGGTCTGTCTGGATACAGTCCATCGGGCATATCTTCGATGAGGGTATCAAACACCACACAATAACTGTCTACGCTGGTTAATGGGGCGTAGGCTTCCAGTTCTGCCAGTGCGTGGTCGTGAGTGTGATTAGAATCTAAACACACGAGTATCCGTTTTTTACCTTCAGCCTTAGCATGAACTTGAGCAATGATGTCAGGCGTGATGCTAGAACCTTCTATCATATTAATGCGTTTAAAGAGCGGGTGCGCTTCGATAGCAGTGCGGTTATGCGCTCGAATATCGATGTCTATCCCTAATACTTCGCCTTCATGCCCCGTGCAACTGGCTATCAGTTCTAACATGGAGGCAGAAAAAATCAGTGAGCCACCGTGTGCAATACCCGTTTCAATAATTAAATCGGGTTGCACTTGCCAGATAATTTCCTGCATTGCCACTATATCTTGTGGATATTGAATGATAGGTCTGCCTAGCCACGAAAAATTATAGGAATATTTAGGGACTACTGAGGCTTGCATAAACGCATTGGCGTGTTCTTTTAATGCCTCGTCTTCACCGATGGTAGCAATTCGTTGTTGTGTTTCTTGTTCAAAGCTCACGGCAATCAACCTATAGGTAAGTAAGTTTATTAGGGGGTAAGGCGACTGAAATCGACTTTAGCATAAATCAGTCAGCAAACATTTTATTTTTAAAGCGGTTTATCACCCCAAAACGCCATAGGTTCATAGTCTGGGTAGGGATAATAGCCGAGGTTTAGCTGCAACTTGCTGTTTTTTTCGTTTAACCATTGCTCAACTAAACGGCGGACAGAGATAGGTTGAGCGGAGCAAATATTAACGGTGTGATTATTTTGCTGTATTGCTAGTTGAACTAACTGCTGAGCGGCAATTTCTACAGGTAAATAATCGCGTAATTGTTCACCACCTGACATATTAAACACTTTATCACCGCAAGCTATCGCTTGTTGCAGTTGCGTGTACAGTGAAGTAGGTGCTTGCCCTGCTCCGTACAAATAAAACAACCGCGCCCACGTCAGTTTAAAAGCGTACATGGTTTGTAACAACTGTAATTGCTGATGCAAAGCGGCTTTAGCGTAGGCGTAAGCATTGGCAGGTTGCGGCAATAAATCAGCCGATAATGCACCCGAACGCATTCCATATTCAAAACACGTTCCCGCTACCACGATAGCAGGCAGACCCTCTTTGATGAGTTGTTTGAGAAATTGATAGTGCTTAGGGTGTTCGGTTTCAAAATGATGCAAAGATTTGTAGTTAGGCAAACCGTCCCATGCTAAATGAATGAGGACATCGGGATAACCCAGTTGTTGCCACGCATTTTCACTAGGCTTGGCAATATCCATAAGCACAGTATGACATGACTGCCAGTCCTTTAAAGGACTGGCAGTCATTAATCGCGTATCACGCACCACAGCGACAATTTCCACATCGGTAGTTTGTAAAGCGGCAATAACATGGCGACCAATAAATCCCGTCGCTCCTGTAACAGCGATTTTCATTGTTTATTCAACCGTCAAATAAGGCACAACAGTGACAAACTGTCCGCCCCAGTCACGAATATAAGCTAGTTGCGCCATGATTTCAGTGCGTAAATTCCACGGTAAAATCACCACATAATCGGGTTTAGTTTGTTGCAGTTGGATTTCATCAACGATAGGAATGCGGCTGGCGGGTAAAAATTTGTGCTGTTTAGCGGGATTGCGATCAACGACATAAGGTAATAAATCAGGACGTACACCTGCATAATTTAATAGTGTGTTGCCTTTTGCTGCTGCACCGTAAGCCGCTACTGTTTTACCCGCTTGTTTAGCATCAATCAAAAAGCGTAGAAAATCATTTTTTACTTTATCAGCTTTAGCTTGAAAGCCACTATAAAACGCAGGCGTGGAGATACCTGCCTTCGTTTCAATCGTTAATAATTGTGTCACATTCGGATTAACAGCGCGTTCACCGACATCATTGCGTTGTGCGTAAACGCGCAAACTACCACCGTGGGTAGTCAGTTCTTCAACATCAAATAGTTGCAAACTGTTATCCGCAAAAATACGTTGTACGGCGGTCAGTGATAAATAGGAATAATGTTCGTGATAAATGGTGTCAAATTGGTTATCAGTAACTAAACGTAATAAATGCGGAAATTCAAAGGTAGCAACACCTGACGGTTTCAATAATACTGCAAAACCCGCGACAAAATCATTGATGTCAGGAACGTGAGCTAAAACATTATTGGCAGCGGTTAAATCAGCGGCTTTGCCTTGTGCAACTAAGGATTGCGCTAATGCCACTCCGAAAAAATCTTCGACAATGTCTATGCCTTTAGCTCTAGCGGCATTCGCAGTGCTGGTGGTAGGTTCAATACCCAAACAAGGGATACCGTGTGCTTTAACGTATTGCAATAAATAACCGTCATTTGCGGCAACTTCAATAACCAGTGCATTCGCTGTTAAGGCAAATCGGGCTATCATGCTTTCAACATAATGTTCTGCATGAGCAAGCCAACTGCTGGAAAAAGAACTGAAATACGCATAATCTGCTGAAAATAATTCATTGGCATTGGCATAATCTTCGGTTTGCACTAACCAACATTCATTACATACCAGTACTCGCAATGGATAGTGTTTTTCGGGTGTGGATAAACTAGACAGTGTCAAATAGGCATTAGACGGCGGTGCAGCTCCTAAATCAATAAACGATAAATTGAGTTCGCTGTGACAGTGGCGGCATTTCATAACACAATTCCATGAAAATCTGAGCTAATAAGAGGATGGTTAGCGTCACGCGGCGATAATTCGCTGATGGGCAACTGCCAAGTAATATTTAAATGTGGATCCGTCACTGGTAAACCGCCTTCTGCTTCGGGATGATACGCTTCGGTGTGCAAATAAATTAACTCACAATCAGGTGTTAAGGCTTGAAAACCATGCGCGTAACCTTCGGGAATTAACAAACTTTTCCGATTGTTCGCAGAGAGTATTTCACCATGCCAGTGTAAAAAAGTCGGCGAATTATAGCGCAGATCAACGGCAACATCCCATATTTCACCGTGTAGACAACTGACTAATTTGGTTTCTGAGTAGGGAGGGTGTTGAAAATGTAAACCACGCACCGCGCCTTGTTGCCTAGTTAACGTGTGATTTATTTGCGCAATGGGTTTGTTCACACCCGCTGCAAGAAATTCATCTGCACAATAAAAACGCGACAAAAAACCGCGTTCATCAGTGATGGCTAGTCGTTGCACGACTAGTAAACCTTGTAACGGCGTGGGGATAAAATCAAATCGTGCCATGAGTATAATCTTGAATTTGCGCCAATGTTAACGCCTGCATATCTTGACCCTCACGCCATGCTTCATGCCATGCGAGAGTTTTTTGTAACGCGGTCGCTAATCGCCAGCGCGGGTGCCACTGTAATCTCTGCCCTGCTTTACTGCTGTCCAGTTTTAAGTAATGGGCTTCATGCGCTTGAGGGGATGAATCACATTGCCAGTTTAAATCAGGGCGATGCGTCGCCAACTGTTCAATAATCCAACGTACTGAACGCGCATCTTGGTCGAGTGGACCAAAATTCCACGCTTCGGCAAACGCCGCACCGTCAGTAAATAAGCGTTCAGCTAACAGCAAATAACCTGATAAAGGTTCTAAAACGTGTTGCCAAGGACGGGTGGCTTCGGGTGAACGAATAATTAATGACTCGTTCGCATCAATAGCGCGTAATTCATCTTGTTCGGCAAGCTGACTTAATGGCTCGCCTTCCCACGAACTCTCATCGCCTACAATCAAATCAATACAGCGCGGCGATAACACAAAAAAACCGCCGTTAATCCAACCACCATCACCTTGCGGTTTCTCAATAAAACCACGCACTGTATCGCCGTCCAGATTTAATGCGCCGTAACGGCCTGGGGGTTGTACGGCGGTAATGGTGGCTAACTTACCGTGTCGTTGATGAAATGCCAGTTGCGCGGAGACATCAATATCAGCAACGCCATCACCGTAAGTAAAACAAAAAGCGGCTTCATTCTCGACATAATGCGCCACGCGTTTTAATCGTCCACCTGTCAGTGTGTCATCCCCTGTATCAACCAAGGTAACTCGCCACGGTTCAGCATGACGCTCATGCACTTCCATTTGATTATTTTGCATATCAAAGGTGACATCGGAGCTATGCAGAAAATAGTTAGCGAAATATTCTTTAATCACATAACCTTTGTATCCACAGCAAATAATAAAATCGTTGATACCGTGTGCGGAATAGGTTTTTAAAATATGCCACAGTATCGGCTTACCGCCGATTTCTACCATCGGTTTTGGGCGCGTTGAGGTTTCTTCGCTGATACGCGTGCCTAAACCGCCTGCGAGTATAATTGCTTTCATTTAATTGGCTAAAAAAGTTGATAGTGAGGCAGGCTGTGATTATAACGGCTATTTATGGCTTAGATTATTTTTTATGTTAAGCTGATTTTTGGTAAATATTCGCTGACCCTGTTAAATTTCCTGTAAATTCATTTGAAAGATATTATTACATTAGAACAAACCTTTAAACCATCGATTCTGACAAAAATTGATGATCCTCTGCTTGAGCAGTATCAAGTCGAATTGTGGATTAAGCGTGATGATTTATTGCATCCAATTATTTCTGGTAATAAATGGCGCAAATTGAAATATATTTTGCAACACGCGCTAAGTTTGGATTCGAATACTCTTATCAGTATGGGCGGGGCTTATTCCAACCATTTACACGCTTTGGCTTATGTCGGCAAAATCTTAGGTTTAAAAACCATTGGGCTAATTCGCGGCGAACAACCAGCAACATTAACACCTACGTTGCAAGACGTGCAGCACTGGGGTATGGAATTAAAGTTCGTCTCTCGTTCTGACTATCGATTGCTCAGACAGTATAAACAATGGAGCGATTTACCTGACTTAAAACCACGGCAATATTGGCTACCCGAAGGTGGAGCGCAAGCTTTAGCATTAAAAGGAGTGGCAGAATTAGTGCATGAAATCGATATTGCTTACGATACTCTCTGTGTGCCCTGTGGCACAGGGACAACCTTGGCAGGCATAGTCAATGCAGTGACTGCCGATACCACTGTTATCGGCTTTGCTGCATTAAAAAATGCGGGCTTTTTAACCGCTGATGTGAATACCTTGCTGCCCAATTATAAGGATAATTGGCACATAAACTTGGATTATCATTTTGGTGGTTTTGCCAAAACTAATGCGCAGCTTCTGGCATTTATTGACGATTTTGAATTAAAAAATCAGATTCCATTAGAACCTGTGTACACAGGAAAGATGCTGTATGGTCTTTATGATTTGATTGAAAAACAAACTTTTAAACCGTATCAGCGCATTATCGCTGTACATACAGGCGGTTTGCAGGGCAAACGCGGGTTGCCAAGCTAGTCATCATGATCTTTATGTTTATTATGCCCCTTGTGTTTACCATTATCGTGGTGTTCATTGTAGTTATTATGTTCATAATGATTAGGTTGATTAGGAGGTCGATAGGGTTGTTGATAAGTCTGATTAATGTAGACAGGACGCGGCGCAGGAGTGCCGACATTGACACCATAAGGAATGTAATGTTGAACATCATAAGCGGTGCAAGCTGTCAGTATTAAAGGTAAAGTGAGTAGCAGTATTTTTTTAGTGAGCAATTTCATGATTATGTCCTGATTAAAACGGTTCGGCTCAAGGGTACAGCATATTGACTGAACGTTCGCTGAATAAAAATATAGTGTGAGACGGTTTTACCCCCTCCTCCACCGCTAACTTAAAAAAGATAAATTGCTTAGAGTCTTTAAAGAAACGCTGCACTGTCCGATAGCTTCCGCCTTTTTCTGTCCATCGCCGTTACGCGCCCCGTCATCGCCAGCATAGCTCCAACAATCAGAATCATCTGCTGGTGGTGTATTAAATCTGTGATTTTTGCTTTTAAGAATGACTGCCAGTTCTTTAAAGGACTGGCAGTCATTAAATCCTAGATAACAGGTTTAACCCCCTACCCTCTCTTTTTTCGGTACTTAAAATTTACTTAGGCTGATTGGCGAAGGTGTTGTAATACAGCAACTATCGCACAAATCATTAATTGACTGGTTCTTGCACCTGCATCAATGTGACCGAGCGATCGTTCTTCTAAGTAAGAGGCGCGTCCTTTGGTGGCTAACATATCACGCGTGGATTCCATGCCAGCGATGGCGACTTTAGGCACATTGTCTAATAGCTCAGGCAAGCTAACATCTACCGCTGTTTGTAAATAATCCGCGACAGGGATTAATACATCGAGCATGGTTTTTTCACCTGTATCGGCTTTGCCGCGTTGTTTAACGGCTTCTACGCCTGCTTTAAAAATGGCGGCAACCGTTTGTTGATTGATAGTTTGGTTACGCGCTGATTTACTCATGGTGACAAATAATGTGCCGAACAATGAACCTGACGCACCCCCGATGGTGGACATTAAAGTCATGCCCATTTTTTGCCACGCGGTTGCCCAATCTAATTGACTGAGTTCTTCACGTTGTGCCATGAGTGCGATAAGTCCGCGTTGTAAGTTAATGACGTGATCGCCGTCACCGATGGCTTGGTCTAAAGCCGTTACCTCTTCGGCGTTGTTTGTGATGGTGTCATTAATGGCTTCGATTAAACGGGGTAATAAGGCGGGTGTGTAGGTCATAGCGGCTTTCTCAGGTCAATGTTGGGTTACGCTGTTCGATAAGCTCACAGCTAACCCAATCTACGATAGAATTTAATTTATGGTAGTGACATCTTTTTATACAGGTGTTTGTAATTTTTTTAATAGGCTTGTGCTAATGGCATTAGTAAAGTCTTCAACATTTTCATACTCTTGCCGCTGTGCAAATTCAACTAATGCACCCACCAGTTTTTTAGTTTCGGCAATCTCTTCGTGTGAACGCCCACAGCCTTGGCAATGTGTGCCGTCTTTGGTGCAATTATCTGTACAGGGATTAAATTTCATGTTTATCTCCTCAATGATATAAGTGAATAGCTAGCCAAATGGTTTGAATATCGGGGTCTGTCCATTCAACACGGTGTTTAGTATGCGCTGGAATGAAAACACTGTCACCCGCTGCCATCGATAGTGTTTGCAGGTTCTGCTCGTAAATCAGTACGGCTTGCCCTTGTAATATAATAACCCATTCATCTTGCGCTTGGTCATACCATTGGTTGGGCGGTGTGCTATGTCCTTTAGAGACAATGCGCTCGATATGCACATTGTCTTGCTTAACAAGGCTAGTAAATAATTCCTCAGGCAATGTGTCTGGGATATTGGCAAAAATATTGGTTACAACAGGTTTCATTGAATGCTATAAGGTAATTTTTCGCCCACTTTAGGAATATTGGCATTCCATCGCGTGCGCTGAAAACAGGTTTGCAAGGATAAAGTTGCCGATTTTTTACCGTGTACCCGATAAAAGTTAGTTTTAATGGTGTGTGAGTTCAGGTAGGGCGGATTAGCGATAGCGTAATCCGCCGCATGATAAAGTCAAATTCGGCGGAATACGCAAGCTATTCCGCCTTACAGGTTAATTTTAACGGTGTAGGTGTAGGTTGGTTGGCAATAAGCCAACCCAACAAAAATACAGTATGAAAGAATGCGTTGTTGGTGATAGTTCAGATTAATGCTGGGTTGCTTTTGGCAACCTACGCTACGCTGCTTAATGGCAGTGAAGCAGAGCTTGGGAACGAGACAATTATTGCGCCTCTCCTTCCGTTGTAGTCTTGGTAATCATCGGATAATTGAGCTTAAACTGCGGAGTGTTTGCCCATTTGGGCTGCATTTTTTGACACCCTTCCATTATCCGCGAATTATCACTGTTCCTGTTTGGGTTAGAAAGTGTATCTTGGTATAAAAGGCGAGCCTTTAAATTGTTTAGTATATCCTTGGTTTCGAGAATATTCTCTTTACCTTCAAGTTGTTTTTCCAAGAAATCCACTAGTTGTTTCATATTTGTATAATTCGATTTATATGCCCATGGTGCTACGACCGAAACAACAGCTATAAGGTTTGCTCTACCGTTTATACCCCATTCAGATTTCAACAATTCGGGATCCGCGAGGTGATCCATGGGTACACATACAGTGCTATTATCAATAATATTAGATAGTAAACCAGCACTGTTTAAACGTGTCTCACGGTCTTCATTGCGAGCACCAAAAGATAGTACGGAAGCCACAGAAATATCATCCTTAAGCCGTATCTTTTGTATTGCGTCTATTGGGGGCATTTTTCCCTTATCCACGATACGAAGAAGGGCTGCTGATGCACGATTTAAAGCACCTCGTTTGCTTTCTTCGATATTCGGTGACACAACATTTTGACTCAGCCTCTTTAGAGACTGAACCAGACATTCTATTGCAAGGTCTTCGTTCACAAGCAATTCAGCCGATATGGCTGTATTGGATTCAAATACTGATCTAAAATAAGGGTCACACTGCCCCTGCGCCACTGCGCTGGCAAATAAAAAAAATAAAGTGATGCAATATTGGAAACGTATCATGTTTATCACCTGAACTGCGTTGTAGAAGGTGGGGGTAAAGGGCTTTTGTTACCTAACTTGTCAGTGTCAGTCGTCGCCGAGTTACTGGAGACGGACTCAAGAAAAGAAATTCTTATACCTTTCTTCATCTTTACTCGTGGAAATTCGAACCCGCTGTCAATGTCCAAATCGGCGTCCGAAAACGTAATGTCTTGGTCGCGTTCAATAGGCATCCTCGTTTTGGGATCAATTTTATAATTATAAAGATTAACATTAACAGAAATAATAACAGTACTTTCTTCTTGCCCAGCCAAGTAAGGAGCATAAATTTCGATTACCTTCCCACGCAACACGGTAGGGACATTCATGCCACCTACTGTTGCGACTGCGATATAATTAGCAAGATCTTCATTATTACTTTCGTTGAATAGGGGAATCCGGACATACTTTTGCTGTATTCCAAATGTTGCTTTTATATCCTTATGATTTAAAATCATTCCAACGCCTATCGCAAAGGCAAGTAAACCTGCACCACCAGCGATTGCCGCTTTATAGCGGGTACCTCCGTTCTCACTAGCAAATTCCCCTGCTCCCTGAGTGCCAGTGCCATACAGAAGAATCGCAATCCCCACTACCACAAGCACAAAAGTAAATGAGCTATGGGTATGGGTCATTGTTTTATATGCGAGAAACAGTATCGTCGATCCAAAGAGCATAAAAAACAACCCGCTTGAAACGAATGACCAAAAGCGATCCCACCCCCCCAATGCACTATGAAACTTATCATATTTTCCTGAGCTGATAGGTTTTTTTCTTAGTGGCTCTTTAGTTTCAGCACCATGTTCGATATTGGGTGCCTTCTTTTCATCGCTAGTTTTTTCTGACGATTGCTGCTGATTATTTTCGGGGGTCATAAGTGCATTCAAAGCTAAAGTGGTTCAGCGTCTAAAAATATAATATTTTTGACCTATGTTAATCCATTCATGGTGAGCTTATCGAATTATAAACACCCTTCGACAAGCTCAAGACGAACAGTTATAACTTAATCGGAAACTGAAAAACTATAATTTTATGGTGTGAAGATTATAAACTAGAAAAGCCCTGACCACCAAAAGGTAATCGAGCACGATAGGATGAGCTGAGGTACGAAACGCGATAAGATGCGCTAATTATAGGATGTGCTGAGGTACGAAGCGCATCGTTCGAGTTATGACGCGAATGATGCGCCTCCTATCGTCGGCACATCCTATGGCTCTCCTACATTTTTTATCTAGTTCCCACGCGCTGCGTGGGAATTCATACAGACCGCGCTGCGGTCTACAACGCGGCGCGTGGGAACGAGAGATCATGCCGCCCATACCCCCCCATATATCGTTCCAACGCTCTGCGTTGGAATGCCTAAGTTGACGCTCCAGCGTCTTCATTGTGAACGCATCAGCAATAAGACAGATTGAAACGAGGACGCTGAAGTGTCCTCGGACGCATTCCAACGTGGAGCGTTGGAACGATGATCGATTTTGTAATCATTTTATTCACTGTTAGACATAAGACTGGCTTCATAATCTCAGCGCATCTTATGGACTCGAACAATGTTAAACTATCGCTAATACACCGCATTCCCCAAATCACAAACCCCGTTTTTAAGGAAACACCATGTTAATTAAACTCACAAACGGCATTGTCTACGACCCTGCCAGCGGCATAGACGGACAACAACAGGATATTTATATTCAGGATGGGCGTATTGTTAATAAGCCTGTCGGCGATTTTTTGCTGGATAAAGAATATGATTTGCAAGGCAAAGTCGTGATGTCGGGTGCTATTGATATGCACACCCATATTGGCGGCGGTAAGGGTAATATTGCGCGGACTTTGTTGCCAGAAGATCATCGTCAAGACCCCGTACACCGTAGCGACATCACCCGCTCTGGTTGCGGTCATGCCATGCCTAGCACCTTTGTCACGGGCTATCGTTATGCGGAAATGGGGTATACCGCTGGTTTTGAACCTGCGGTATTGCCGATTAATGCCCGTCAGGCGCACATGGAAATGGGCGATATTCCTATTCTGGATAAAGGCGGTTATGTGATGCTGGGCAGTGATGATTATTTGCTGCGTATGTTGACCGCTAAAAAAGATCAGAAAGCCATTAATGATTATGTGGCGTGGACAATGCACGGCGCGAAAGCTATCGGTGTTAAAGTGGTTAATCCAGGTGGGATTAATGCGTTTAAATTTAACCAACGCCAGCTAGATTTAGACGAACAAAACAGCCATTACGGTGTGACTCCGCGTGAAATCCTGCAAGTGTTAGCCACCGCTGTGAAAGAAATCGGTGTGCATCATCCGTTACACGTTCACGGTTGTAATCTGGGTGTGGCGGGTAATATGCAAACCACGCTAGACACCATTCAAGGTATCGGTGGTTTGCCGATGCACTTAACGCATATTCAGTTCCATAGCTACGGCACGGAAGGCGATTTAAAATTTTCTTCGGGTGCTGCACAAATTGCCGAAGCGGTGAATGCCAACAAAAACATCACCATCGATGTCGGACAAATTTTATTCGGGCAAACCGTCACCGCCTCAGGCGACAGTATGCGCCAACACGCCAATAATAAATTTGCCAGTCCCAATAAATGGGTGACGATGGACATTGAATGTGATGCAGGTTGTGGCGTTGTGCCATTCAAATACAAAGATAAAAACTTCGTTAATGCCTTGCAATGGGCGATTGGTTTGGAAACCTTTTTATTAGTCAATGATCCGTGGCGCATTTTCTTAACCACTGACCACCCGAACGGCGCACCGTTTATGAGCTATCCGCATTTGATTCGTTTGCTGATGGATAGAAGTTTCCGTAATGACGTGCTGTCAACCATTCACCCCGAAGCGCAGAAAATGACGACGCTGGCAAGTATTGAACGTGAATACACGTTGCAAGAAATCGCTATTATGACCCGCGCAGGGGCAGCAAAACTCATTGGTTTACACGATAGAGGAGGTTTAAGCGCGGGCAACTGGGCGGATATTACCGTCTACACCGACAATGCCAACCGTCAACAAATGTTTGAAAAACCTGATTATGTGTTTAAAGACGGTCAATTGGTGGTAGTGAATGGCAAAGTAGTTTCCACTAAGTGGGGAACAACGCACGTCATGCAGCCTGACTTTGATCCATCGGTTGAAAAAGGCTTGAAAGAGTATTTTGATAAATATCTAACTATGAAACTGGGCAATTTTAAAATCAGTGATGATGAAATTACCGAAGATGGGCGCGGTAGTTTAACAGTGCATCCGCTGAGAAATTAACGGCGTAGACCTGTCAGGTTTTAAAAACCTGACAGGTCTATATCATCTAAAATCTATTCAACAACACCGCTTCACTCCCCGCCATTTTTCATCCTGCCATTGTTTAAAAAACGCTTTTTTACTGAGTGGCTCACCGTCAGCTGAATGATGTTGAGCATAATGGATTAAATACCGCTCATAGGCATCATCACCCGATAATTGTCGAATGGCTTGCCAAAAAAACTTAATGGATTTGAACATAATTAATCTCTCACCCAATCTTCCACTAAGCGACTAGGAATGTGCGGTGATTCGGTCAAAGCGGGAACAGGTTTTCCCATGAGATAACGCACACACACGCGCACCATATCAAACACAATCAGCCACAATAAACAGACGAAAAACACCGTGAGGACGGCATCAAGTTGAAAATTAAAAATCAGTTTAGGTGCGACAATGGCTTTATCAGGTGGCAATAAGCCTGCGGCTAACTTGCTGGATAAATCATTGGCGGCTGCCAAAAATCCAATGCGAATATCGTCACTGGTGAGTTTTTGCCACGCGGCGGTGCTGGTGATAATAATCAGCCATAACAACGGTGCGCCTGTGATAAACGCAAACTTGCCTTTATCTGATTTGACTAAAATGCCAGTTGCCACACACAAAGCAATCGCGGCTAACATTTGATTAGCAATACCAAACAATGGCCACAAAATATTCACGCCGCCGTTAGGGTCAATCACACCGATATACAAAAAATAACCCCACGCCGATACCACTACCGCGCTGGTAAAAATCACCGAAGGCAGCCATGACGTTTGCCCCATTGCTGCCCATTTATTGCCTAAAATATCTTGCAGCATAAATCGTCCAACGCGTGTTCCTGCATCCAGCGTGGTCAAAATAAATATCGCCTCAAACATAATGGCGAAGTGATACCACAAGGCTAACATTCCTTGACCGAAGGCACTGCCGAAAATACTTGCCATACCGACCGCTAATGATGGTGCGCCACCTGTGCGTGCAAATAAAGTCGCTTCACCCATTTGTTGGGCTAAAAACTGCATTTGTTCAACAGTGACGGGATAACCCCATGAAGAAATCTTTGCAACGGCATCAATGGCTTCCTTTCCGACCACGCCCGCTGAACTATTAATGGCAAAAAATACCCCTGGGTCTAATACAGTCGCGGCTATCATTGCCATAATCGCCACAAAGGATTCCAACAGCATTCCACCGTAACCAATCATGCGAATATCGCGTTCATTGGTCAGTAATTTAGGCGTAGTACCTGAGGCAATTAGCGCGTGAAAGCCAGAAATCGCACCACAGGCAATGGTAATAAAGACAAACGGAAATAATTTGCCGCCAAAAATGGGTCCAGTACCATCGACAAATTGGGTGATAGCGGGCATTTTGACATCGGGTTGCAATAGGATAATAGCGACCGCCAACAGCGTAATCGTGCCGAGTTTCATATAGGTTGATAAATAATCACGCGGAGCTAATAACAACCACACAGGCAAAATCGCAGCAGCAAAGCCATAAGCCATTACCCACCACGCCAGCGTTAAGCCTTCGTGGTCAAATAACACCCGCAAGGTCGCGCTTTCATCAACGACACGTCCACCTGCAACCGCCAGCAACAGCAACACCACGCCCAACGCTGAGGCTTCTAACACCTGCCCGACTCTGATATAGCGCATATACACACCAACGATCATCGCAATAGGAATAGTCGCTGATACGGTGAAGGTTGCCCACGGACTGTGTTTCATCGCATTAACCACCACCAAACCCAGCACAGCAATCAAAATAATCATAATGGCAAAGGTAGCGATTAACGCCGCCGTACCGCCTAACGCACCTAATTCATCGCGTGCCATTTGCCCTAAACTTTTGGCATCACGGCGGGTGGATAGAAACAGCGTCACCATATCTTGTACGCAACCACCCAACACCGCACCAAATAAAATCCATAATGTTCCTGGTAAATAACCAAACTGCGCGGCTAATGTCGGACCAACTAATGGGCCTGGCCCTGCTATCGCAGCAAAATGGTGTCCAAACACTATCCACTTATTAGTTGGGACAAAGTCGCTACCATTTTCTAGCCGTTCGGCGGGAGTGGCGCGGGTTTCATCAACCATTAACACGGTCGCCGCAATCCACGCGGCATAAAAACGGTAGCCTATGGCATAGACACACAACGCAGCGGTAATAAACCACAGTGCGTTAATCGGTTCACCACGATTCAAAGCAATGCCAGATACTGCCGAAGCACCCAGTACCGCAACTGCTATCCACAGTGTATTTTTTAATAAAATATTCATGAGTTAGTTCTTACGCTTTAAGTTGTAAAGTAACTGTGATTATCCTGAAAAATAAAACTATTACCAATATTACGAGGGTGAATCGGGGTATTTGTACAGTGAACCGCCGTTTTTTGTGGCTGAAAAGGAATTTTTCCTCTAGCACATCACCCGCAGGGCGTGAATAATGCAGTATTTTTACAATACCTAACGCATTCCATGAGTTTACGCTATCAAATCAATATCCGAATTTTTTTCCTGTCCTTGTCTGTGCTACTGCTAGGTGGTTCTATTGCAATCTGGCAGGCACGGATTGCGGTCAATAAAGAAGTGAATTCATCAATTCAACTCGCCGTTAAACTGATTAGCTTTGGTTTTTCTCACAGTTCACAAACACCCAACTGGTTGCCACAACTAAACGCGCTGGAAGAAATCCGCCATTTAACGGTGCGAATACAACAACCCTCTGGGCAGATTATGAGTTTTCCGCATACGAATTCGTCTAGCAATGATGAACACAATCCGCCACAATGGTTTATTAATCTGGTGCAAGGCGAACCGCTTAATACGCAACATACTTTGACGCTCAATGATGGCAAACAGCTCACGCTACTGATTCAAGCCAATCCACTCGATGAAATTACCGAAGTGTGGCAAGAAAATATCGCTTTTTTTACCTCATTTTGTTCATTGACGTTGCTGAGTTTTTTCGCGGTTAATTTAGTGTTCAACAAAACCCTGAACTCCATTACTACTATCGTCAACGCACTAAACGTCATTGAATCTGGACAATATCAGCAAAAACTACCACCTTTTGCTATCAAAGAATACGCTGATATTGCCAACGCGATTAACCAACTCGCCAGCAAACTCAATGCCGTTAAACGTGAAAACCGCGCCCTCGCTCAACACACACTGGAAATCCAAGAAGATGAACGCCAACGTCTAGCGCAAGAACTACATGACGAATTGGGGCAATCACTGACTGCGATAAAAGTCATGGCAGTCACTACCGCACGACCCAAAGCTGATATTAAACAAAGCACAGATGCTATCATCAGCACCTGTGACCACTTAATGACGGTGGTACGCTCCATGATGCACCAACTGCATCCTTTGATTTTGACTGAGTTGGGCTTAACAGCCACGCTGGAAGATTTGATTAATCACTGGGCAATCAGACAACCCGATTTAAAAATCACTCTGGATTGTAGTAATGAAGCTGATAAGTTGGATGCTAAAATTGCTATTCAACTGTTTAGAGTCGTACAAGAATGTTTAACCAATACCGTGCGTCATGCCGAAGCCACCCATGCTAGTATCAGCGTGGCAATTGATCAGCACACTCTGCAATTAACGGTATCAGATAATGGACAAGGCTGTATAAACAGTGAAAAAACAGGCTTTGGCTTATTGGGTATGAAAGAACGCATTAATAGTTTAGGCGGTGAATTTACCCTACAAAATCAACCCCAACAAGGCATGACCATCCTTGCGAGCATTCCCCTGTCATGAACACACCGATAAAAATTATTTTAGTAGACGATCACGCAATTGTTCGTGCGGGTTTTCGGATGTTATTAGCCACCGAAGACAGTATTAATGTTATCGCTGAAGCCGAACGCGGCGAACAAGCTTGTCAGCTTTACAGTGAATGTCAGCCCGATGTGCTGGTAATGGATTTATCCATGTCGGGTATCGGTGGCTTAGAAGCGATTAGGCGAATCTGTCACCGTGACAGCAATGCCAAAATATTAGTATTCAGCGTCCACGATGAAAGCGTGTATATCGACCGCGCCATCAACGCAGGTGCAAAAGGCTATATCAGCAAAAATGCCCATCCTGATATTTTAATTGAAGCGATACAAATCGTTGCCGCTGGTGAACTGTATATTGAACATGGCTTATTGAAACAAACTGAACCCTCAGCTAATGAACCCCTACCCAGCGGAGACGACTACAAAGCCATTATAGAATCATTATCTGCCAGAGAATTCGATGTGTTTTTATTATTGGCAAAAGGTTACACAGCCCACAAAATTGCCAATGAACTGTGCCTAGGTTATAAAACCATTGCCAATTACGGCACACAAATCAAAAGCAAACTGAAAGTATCTACGGCAGCAGAGTTAGTGCATATTGCGATTTTGTTGGGCATAATAAAAACGGAGTAAAGTGTCATGGTTTTTGATGGGAAAATATCGCACGCAGCCTATATTTACAGTGTTAACGTCGTCAGTAATTCCACGACCGAATCTTCACAAGCACCACAGCCTGTAGTCGCGCCTGTCGCATTGGCAATTTTTTCCAGCGTGTTGACTTCATTAGAAATCAATGCCTTAATTTTTGCTTCCGTTGTTCCGCTACAGTGGCAAATAAGTGTGTCTTGTTCATTTGGATAGTTGTTATTCATATATTGATTTGATGCTATTTAAGAAGAAAAACGAAGCGGCTAGTTAATCGTTTACAATAAGATGAAAAACGGTGGAGTGCTTGTCAGCTTGCACACCAAGATAGCCACCTCTTACAAAAGATTACTATGCGACAAACCAGACTATACACTCCGATACCTTTAACTAGCAATCAAGCTATCGAGCTTGATGACGACAACGCCCATTATGTCAGAACCGTATTGCGGCTAAAAAAAGATGCTCAAATTATTCTGTTCAATGGGCTAGGTGGCGAATATTTTGGCATTGTTACCGAAGTAAGTCGAAAATCCGTGCGTATCGTGCTTGAACAATGGATTGAGCGTAGTGTGGAATCACCGCTACAATTAAGTTTAGGCTTAGGAATTTCACGCGGTGATAGAATGGATTTAACGGTACAAAAATCCGTAGAACTGGGTGTGCATCACATCAGCCCGTTATGTACAGAACGCTGTGTGGTGCAGTTTAACGCCGAAAAAAAATCCCACCGCTTAACGCATTGGCAAAAAATAGCTCAACACGCCGCTGAACAGAGCGGTAGAACGCTATTACCACAATTTACCGACATCACAACACTGTCAGACTGGCTACCTCAGCAGCAAGGCTTGAAGGTGTTTCTTGATCCTTATGCCAATACTTCACTCGCTGAATTAAGCCCGATTGATAATAAAGTAACCTTACTAACAGGGCCTGAAGGTGGTTTTTCTTCTGCTGAACGTGAATTGGCAACAGCGGCAGGTTTTATTGCTGTGCGTTTAGGCAGTCGTATTTTAAGAACTGAAACCGCTTCATTAGCCGCCTTAGCCGCCGTGCAGATGTTGTGGGGTGATTTTGGAGCTTCATCTTGAACGCGAAAATTGGCAGTGTTATGTTGCAAACTTGCCAGCAAAGTTTACGCATCGCGTTTTATGCCCTAGTACCCTTACTGGTATTGCTGGTCGCTATTTCGCTGTCTTGTCTATTGGCTTTTTTTGTCATCAAAGGCGTGGGGGACGTTGTTCCCTTTCAAAAGATTATCAGCAAATCAACCCAGCTTTTGTTGATTTTAAGTATTTTTCCCACCATGAAATTACTTAATATCGACAAAGAGCAACTAGGCTTTGCTGCACGTCCTATTTTCCTCAAACAATTAGGGCAAGGCTTGGTGTTAGGTTTGCTCACCTTGCTACCGATTTTTGTAATTTTGTATATTGCAAAAATTAATGTACTAGATACCACTGTACATTGGACGCTTGGTTTAGTAGTAGTAAAACTCGCCTATAGTTTATTTTTGGCGTTAATTATTTCGCTGATTGAAGAGCCGTTATTTCGCGGTATCCTCATTACAGGGTTGAGCAAAAAAATGCCTGTCGTTTTAGCGATAATCATCAGTGCAATTTATTACGCAAGCCTGCATTTTTTAGATAACAATATTGTCATACACGCTCAAGACGTACATTTATTCAGTGGTTTTACCTTATTGGGCGGCGCATTTGCCAACGTATTTAATCCCATCATGTTTTCATCATTTCTATCTTTGATGACCGTAGGTATTTTTTTAGGCATTGTCAGAACCCAGATGAAAACCAGTTTAGGGCTATGTATTGGCTGTCATGCGTGTTGGGTCTGGCAAATAAAAATGAGCAAAAGTTTATTTGATACCAATATGTTTTCAGACTACCTCTATTTGGTTGGCAATTATGATGGCATTATTGGCTCATTAGTGACAGGCTGGCTGACGCTCGAAATCGTTAAATATTTTATTTACCGACACTATATTCTATCTAAACGATAACACTCAGGTGCAACGGCTGTTGGACGATTGAGCAATAAATCAACCAACAATTGTGCGGATGCAGGCCCCATGACTAAACCATTTCTAAAATGCCCTGCATTGATGCTTAAATTAGCAATACTTGGATGCCTGCCGATATAAGGCACACCATATTCAGTTCCAGGTCGTAAACCTGCCCAGTGTTTAATGACAGGATAATTGTTCAGTGCGGGTAATAAATCAACCGCAAAACCAGCGAGTTGATCGTAAGCTTTAGTTGAGGTGGCTTTGTTAAACGCCTCGTGTTCAACCGTACTACCCGCCAAAATTTTTCCATCCAAACGTGGAATTAAGTATTGATCATTATCCAAAACGATATGGCGCAAAGTGTCTGGCTTAGCATCAAATAACACCATTTGTCCTTTGACAGGGGCAATATTAGGTGTGTTACTACCAATAAACTGTTGAAATAACTTCCCCGTCCACGCTCCAGCCGCAATAATCAGCTCATTCACGGCAACAACGCCTTGCGTAGTTGTAATGGCGGTAACGCGCTGGTCATCGTGACTAACAGCGATTAACTCACAGTGTTCACGCAAATCACAGCCGTGGTTAATTAAATACTGTTTCAATGAACGCACTAAACGCGGATTACGCGCTTGGGCAATGCTGGGCATCCATAACGGATTAACAGGCGTAGTATTTAGCTCAGTGAAAAATGTGCTATTCGCCTGTTGATAGCTAATAGCATTATTTTCACACCAGTCCACAGCGGCGGTAAAATCTGGATTTCTAGTAATTAATAAACCACAAGGATTCCATTCGGGATCTATTTGTGTGTCGCTAAATAGCTCATCTGCCAAATTAGGATAAAGTTGCAAACTTTGCAGCACTAAACGGGTAATCGCATCCGCTTGTCGCCACGGATACAAGGGCAATAAAATTCCACCGCCTGCCCACGACGATTCCTGACCCAATAAATTTTTTTCAATGACGGTAACGCTGGCTCCTGTTTTAATAAATTCTCTCGCTGTTAGTAGCCCGATAATGCCGCCACCGATAATGGTAATGTCTGAGTGTGTGGTCATGAGATAATTAGCTATAATTGGTGTTAATGGAAGGAGTAAGTTAATTATAACCTATGAATAAAGTTGCGACGAACGCACGGAAATGCAACCAAATTACAAATTGTATTTTTGATAATTTTTGTTGTTTTTTATAGACAATAGTTGCTATTTAAGGCGTATATTTCATTACTTATTGATAATTAAAGAGTAATTGATATGAAAAAAATACGCTTAAAACTTGTAGCGAATTAGTTTTACTGCTAATATGACCTCCGTAACAGGGCTTTGTTGTATTAAAGCCAATTTTTTGTAAGATAACAACCTCATGAGGGGGCTCAATGACTTTTAAACAAACTAAATTAGTGCTGGGTATTGCCACATTAGCGATGGGAGCCGCACTGGTTTCTCCACAAGCTATGGCACACAAAAGTAGCAAAAAACATCACCATGCAAGTCAACCATCGTACAGCAAAGTTGACTTATTAGAGTCTCAAGTTCGTGCGATGCAAGATGAAATAGCTTCTTTAAGAACACAACAAGCGAGTGCTGCGCCTGTTGTTGCTGTTGATACTGCTAAAGTTGAAGAATTGGATCAGTGGATGGCATCTGTTAAAGCTGCGCCAGTTATCGAAAAAACTAAAGACAACATGATGTTCTTCCGTGGTGGTTACGGACATTCTAACGCCACAAGAGGCGGTACATTGGATCCCACAACTATTCCAGGTGTTGGTTCTAGCATCAATGGTTTGGGTAATGGTCGTATGGCTGATAAAGACGCATGGTATGCTGGTGCAGGTTTTGACTTCAGCTTGAACAATAACTTGTTCGGTTTGATGGACAACACTGAAGTTCTGGCTGAACTGATGTTTGATTACAAACAGTATGCACAAGGCTCTAACAACGGTATTTCTGGTGGTGTAGCTGGTGCGGCTAATGTAGGCGTGAGAGGTCTTGCTCCTCTAACTGTTAATAACCAAGCTGCAACAGTGAGTCAATTCACTTTAGCCGCATCTCCAAAAATTAAATTCATGAAAGGCAGTGCTTTTAGACCTTGGTTAATTCCTGTCGGTTTGGAAGTAAATGTTATCAGCCCACCATCTAATGCAATTACTGTATTAAATCCAGGTATGCAATTCGGTTTAGGTGCTGATTACAAAATTTGGAAAGACTTATATGTAGGTGCTGACGCACGTTATCACCAATCAATGGGTTCAACTGACGGTGTTAGAATTAACGGCGTAACTGCTGGTGGTTACCTTGGTATTGGTTTCTAAGCTAAACGCTTAAAACCGATTCAAAAAAGAGAAGGAGGGCTTTTAAATCCCTCCTTTTTTTTGCCTAAAAATCAGCATTCTTTCTTATGACTGCCAGTCCTCAAAGGACTGGCAGTCGTGTGTAACAGACTAAGACACTATTCAAAATTCGCATTAAGTCACTTCACATGAAAACTCTTTATCCTGAAATCCAACCTTTTAACAGTTTTTTTCTCGAAACAGGCGACCAACATCGTGTTTATGTTGAGCAAAGCGGTAATCCTGAGGGTATTCCTGTGATTTTTTTGCATGGAGGTCCGTGTTCAGGCACTAAGCCCCATCATCGGCAGTTTTTTAATCCGCAACGCTATCATATTATTCTATTCGATCAACGTGGTTGCGGCTTATCGTTGCCGTTTGGCGAGCTGGAAAATAACACCACCCAAGATTTATGTGCTGATATAGAACGCATACGCACTCAGCTCAATATTAAGCAATGGCTGGTGTTTGGTGGTTCTTGGGGCGGGGCGTTGGCGTTGTACTATGCGCAACAGCACACCGATAAAGTTCTGGGACTCATTATTCGTGCGGTATTTTTAGCACGGCAACGGGATTTAGAATGGTTTGCCAAAGACGGTGTTGGGCGAATTTATCCCGAACAATGGCAACGCTTAATCGCCAGCATTCCTAATGCCAGCCATCATAATTTAGTCGAAGATTGCTATGAAGCTTTATGGAGCAAAGACGAAGTCACTCAACGGCGAGTTGCCAAAGAATGGCTAGCATGGGGAGCGCAAGTGGCTTTAGGCAATGATTATCACCCGACCGATGAAGCTATCAGCGAAAAAACCCTCAAGCAAGCGCGTATGGAGTTGCATTATGCCAAGCATTGTTATTTTATTGACGAAAACCAACTCTTAGCCAATTGCCACCTGTTAACCTCAATTCCTACTGTGATTATTCACGGACGCAGAGATTTAGTGTGTCCTATTGAAGCGGGACTGAGTCTACATCAAGCCCTGCCTCATGCAGACTATATTATTCTGCCTAATGCAGGACATATTGCCCAAGGTGAGGATATGATAGACGCGCTGGTTTCTGCAACTGATCGCTTTGCAGAAAATCACACTTTCTTAAACTAGTAAACACCTCATGTAGTATTTTTGAGTAAATTGAACGCGAAGCCGCTTGATAATTAGAATCCATTTATGAACTTTAAACTTATTTTTTATCTTATTTTTATGACTTTCGGTATCAGTACAAACAGCTACGCAACAGAGCTAAAAAATTTACCCCTTTGCCCCAGCAGCCCTAATTGTGTGTCTAGCCAAGCCACCGATAAAGAACACTTTATCGCGCCGTTTAAAATAGTTGGTGCGATTAATACTGTCTCTGTTGCTTTAAAAAACGCGCTACTCGGTCAAAAGCGCGTAATTATTACTGAGGAAACAGAAAATACACTTCATGCAGAAGCTACGTCGCTAGTTTTTCGCTTTATTGATGATATTGATGTGATTTTAGATAGCGAGGCACGCTTATTTCACATTCGTTCTGCATCACGCATGGGTTATGGTGATTTTGGTGTTAATCGTAAACGTGTTGAATCTGTGCGTTCACAGCTACAAGCGGCTGGGGTGATTGAATAAGTAAGTGGGGATAATGTTTGGCAAAACCCCCACCGTATCACTTCAGGCATTTAATGCTTGAGAGTATGCTCTGTCGTATTCGGGAATATGACTGTCAAACCAAGACTTAATTAACTGGCAGATTCTTTCGGTTAATTCCAACTCACCTGCCTGAATTTTTATTTCCATCGCAGTACAAGTGCTTATTAATTCATAGTGTTCTATTTTATGGCGTTCATAACCTATAAAATTTTTTACCTGCATTTCATGTTCTTCATGAGAAAAATGCGCTGCAACAATACCCAGCAAAATTTTTAATTGTTCTACTATTTTAGGGGTTTCCGCACCTTCTATTCTCAAGTCATACAAAATGTTAAGATTTTGAAACACTTGTTGGTGTTCATTATCAGCAAAGCTAACATTTGTACCATGTTGTTCAACAGTCCAAGTCATTAAAGACATAATTTACTCCTCATTAGATTATTATTTTTCATTCCGTTATATTACAAATCAGAGCAAACTGCGAGAGTATGTAATACATAGTTATTTCAGTCAATTTTGGTGATTCATAGTGACTGATTAATACATCCTTGATGTAGCTCCTGCACCAATTGTCCAAATATTTCCTCACGACCTTCAAATAAACGATTGACGGCAGTGCGTCCGTCTAAGCTATTGCGTATGGCTAAGCGTTCTTCGTGATTGTTAATCAAGCGTAATGCTGCCTGTATGTAATCTTCAGTCGTGGTGGTCACTAGCCAACTGGGTAGCCCTAGTCGCTCAAATAAACCTTGATCGATATGCTCATGGGGTTCATTGCCTGATTTACAGACTCCGACTAAACCAACCGACATTAGATCAACAATACCATTCATATTACCGAACGGAAACGGATTGATATATAAATCACAGTTGGCTATTTGCTGTAAATAATAGGCGTAACCCTGTTGTTGATTCACGGTTGCCCACTGACCTAAATAACGATTGACCACTTGAGTAACTTGTAAACCTACTAGCCCTCTTGCTGCACCAATAAAAAATTGAAAATGTACAGGTGTAGAGGATTGTTCGGCAATTTGCCGACAGGTTTGTAAAAAATCTGGATTCAGTTTCATGGTGGATGCCACCATCGCAATTTCTACTACAGCGGGTGCTTCACGCAAGGGAGCTTGCGAAATTTGTCCCATATCTTGAACAAAAGGCGTAAAAGGAAACGCATCACTCGGCGTTTTGATAACTTTTTCGGAAAAACAAGCCTCATTACCGACAAAGTCTTCATCAATAATGAAATAATCCATTTGCGGGGCGAAGGTACTGGCAGAATGTCCGAGGGTGGTGATTTGTAAGGGTGCAAAGCGCAAGTTAGCGATAAACATGGTGTACAGCGTCATGCCAACACTGGGCATATACAGCACTTGCACATCGCGCTCCTCAGCAATTTTGGTGATTTGATGCAGTAAAATGGGAATATCGCCGCTGTCATTTCTGGGAATAAATTCATCAAATACTGCCTTTCCTATTTCATCTATGGTCGATGCTTCGCCCATGCCAATAAGATAAAAGTGATCCTTGGCTTTGCGTATAGCTTTACCCAACACTCGATACACAGAATGGGTCGAATAAAACCATTCCAATACCACTAACATAACAGGTTTACCTGTTGTTGGCAGTCGTGCGGGTACAATTCTGTCACTAAACCCTAGTTCCAAGATTTTATGGCGCATTAATTGATTGAGTGACGCTTTAATATTGTGTTTGCCCGCATAACCCGAATAACTACAGTGCATATAAACATCGTGAAAAATACCGACAGGCAGTTGATCTATCGTGCCACACTCAAGCAATTTTTCGGGCAACCAGCGTAACAGTGTCTCTCGTTTAGCATGAGCTTCTGGACTAGAAACAAAGCGCGAAGACAGTAATACCAAATATAAATTGGCTGCCAGTAGTTTATTTGTCTGCCAAAGCGCGTCTGGATCAATATCAATTTCTGATTCCAGCGAATACAACAGACAAAATTTAGCCAAGTTGTGGTTATCTACCTGTAGAGGGGTTGAAAAAGGTCCATTTTGATTAAATGAGCGAATAATATGGTCGGAATTGCGAAATGGGCTAACGGCAAATAATACCGTGAGCCAGCGATGATATTGTATGACTTGAATAAAACCCGTTTCAGAAAAATGAAATTCAGGGTCAGAAAATAAGGCAGTGGTCGCCGCCGCAATGCGAGTCAAAATGTGCAAATCGACTAAATCGGCATTCACCTGCATAGCTTGTATGGTGCAGGAGCTAAAATTTTCATTGAATGAGCCGTAACCACTGTCTAACATTTGCAGTAATTTTAGTAATTCTTGCATAGCTAATTCATATTGACGTGAATAGGCTAAGCACTCAAATTTTTCTAATTGAAAATCCATGATGACGGTCTCGAATAGGGTGGATTATGGGTAGTGGGTAACGCATTTATAAAACGATGCCAATTAAAAAAAACGCCAACATCAAAATCTTGATGTTGGCGTTTAAGATAATTCAGACTTTTTACATTTGAGTTATTTGCTTATTTTAAGTGCCAAAAAGGCGGGATTACCACGATGCTGTATTAACACAGCAATCGATTTATCAACAGGTAACGCATTGACCAGCTTATCAAACTCTTCAACGCTGTTAATGGTTTTATTTTGAATGCGTAAAATCACATCACCTTGTTGAATACCTGCCTCTTTAGCAGCCCCTTTTTCTACTTCACGCACTAGCACGCCACCTTTAGGCACTTGCAATACGTCTCTCTCTTCCGCATTCATATCGCTAATTTTAATGCCTAATTTATTGGAAGGCTTGGCTTCTGCTTTGGGTTGAGGGGCTTTTTTATCTTGCTCAGGCAATAGCCCGACTTTGAAAGTAACAGTTTTGGTTTCGCCTTGGCGAATAACTTTCAAGGTAGCACTGTTGTTAATCGGCGTAACACCTACTAGCGGCGGTAAGTCCCCTGAGCTGATAATAGCTTGACCATTAAACTCAGTAATGATGTCACCAATTTGTAAATCAGTTTGTGAAGCAGGGCTATCGGGTACGATTCTAGCAACTAACGCGCCTTGTGGTGTTTTCATACCAAAGGATTCTGCCAGTTTTCGCGTTACATCTTGTATTTGTACCCCTAACCAGCCGTGGGTTGCTTTACCGTTGACTTTTATTTGCTCAACCACGTTCATGACTACGTCCATCGGAATGGAGAACGATAAGCCCATGAATCCACCCGTACGACTATAAATCTGTGAGTTGATACCCACCACTTTGCCTTCCATATTAAACAACGGGCCGCCTGAGTTACCTGGATTGATGGCAACATCAGTTTGAATAAACGGCACATAATTGCCACCAGGAAGACTACGACCTTTGGCACTGACAATGCCTGCCGTTGCTGATTGCTCAAAGCCAAATGGCGAACCTATCGCTAATACCCATTCACCGACTTTGAGTAACTCAGGCGAGCCGATGGTCACGGCGGGTAAATCAGTGGCTTCAACTTTTAACACTGCTACATCAGTACGTTCGTCTGAGCCTATCAGTTTAGCAACCAATTCTCTGCGGTCTGATAGTTTAACGAGGATTTCATCAGCATTTTTAACCACATGATGATTGGTCAATACATAACCATCTTTAGAAATAATAAAACCAGAGCCTAAAGATTGCGAATCTTCATCACCACCTTCATCCTCGTCATCTGGATTTTGAAAGTGTTTAAATAACTCTTCCATTTCGGGGGGCAGTCCTTCGGGTATCGCGGGTTGTTTTGCATTGTTGGTCTTAAGCTCAGGTTTAGCTTTGTGCGTAGTGCTGATATTGACTACAGAAGCACCATTGACTTTTACCATGTCAGTAAAATCGGGTAATTGTGCTAACACTTGTTGGCTAACTAAAGCCAGTAAGAAAAAGTACCATCTAATAGCATTGAACATAAAATCTCCATTCTTTAACGGAATAAAATGATTAATTATAACGAATAACAATCGTCGGATATATCAGGGATATTGGACTGGCATACGGTAATTTGCCAGATGTAAAGGCGACGGCTAAATGAGCTGGAAACACCTATGCAAGATTGTAACTCATGGACAGAAAATCATAAGGGCAAAAAATAGATTTAAAAGCCCTTTTGACTGCTTATTCGCGATAAGTCTAGCCCAAGTCGAGAGCAATAGTGCAGAACAGGCATTACTAATAGTCTTTGTTATCGATTTGTGTAGCCAAATTAGTACTGTACCGCCCGTGCTAGACAGTACCGCTCCAGTAGGCGTGGATAGGCTAATTAAAAAAGACTCATTGTTTTCGTGGACGGTATCGCCATTAATTGTAATGTTGATGGTCTTGGTGGTCTCACCTGCTGCAAAGGTAAGCAGTCCATTGCTAGCTACATAGTCAGAGCCAGCAGTTACGGTAAGATTAGATGTCGAGTAGTTAACAGTGACTGCTGAGCTTGCGTCGCCGACAGTGTCGCTGTAATTGTGGCTACACGAGTTCCCGTATTTCCCTCCGTTATCATTGTAAATATTGTAAATGAGGGGGATAGGCTGATCGTTGGCAGTAAACTCACATCGTCATTCACAATACTGGCAAGTACACTGGCAGCACCGTTACTGGGAAGTACTGCGCCAGAAGGAGCGGATAGATTGATGTGAAATAACTCATCGCTTTCGTAGACAGTATCGCCATTAATTAAAATATCGAATGTCTTGGTGGTCTCTCCTGCTGCAAAAGTGAGTAACCCACTAGCTGCAACATAGTCTGAGCCAGCGATTGCGGCAAGATCAGATGTAGAATAAATAGCCATTACTGTTGAAGCTGAAGCTGCTGATAAAGTTGCCGTTATCGTAACCACGCTTGTTCCCGTATTCCCCTCGGTTACATTTGAAAATGTTGGCGATAGGCTAATTACTGGAAGGACAAGAATATCAGTGTAGCTATTTAGGCTTGTTGTACTGAATGCCAACGGCGACTCAATTATTCCAGTAACTGCTTCTAACACCCAATCACCACCTTGATTTGCCGCACCTGTTAAATTAGTAGAGGCGGCAATATCAGCCCCTGTCAACACACTCAATTGCTCAATAAACTGTTGACCAACATCACCTTGAGCGACATCACAGCCATACAGCAAAATATCGCCATTGATACTTAGCGCGTTACCAATGCTGGCAAGCTGAGATTGCTACTGTTCAGGGTGCTTGACCCTAGCAACAAGCTACCTATGTTACCGTGTGAAATAATATGAATTGCATCGATATTGATTGAATTAGCAACTGCTTCGGCGATTTGCTTTAACCCATCACGCAAGGGGTCTAGCACTAGCAGAGTCGCATTGGCGGCAATCTCGCCGATTAAGCGTTGCCAATCAGTCACTCGACTGTCCATCACGATTAATGAGGTGGTCGCGGCAACACCTAAAGCTATCAATCCCAGTGATTAATGGTGATGCCCGCCTCTATAGCCGCCGTAACTGCCTCTATAGCCACCATAATTACCCCCGTAACCGCCGTAGCCACCGTGACCATGCGAATAATTATTGTAATAGGGTTGCTGATAGTAGGAATTACCTCCATAGCCGTGACCATAACCGTAAGGCGCGATACAGCCGTTCAATATCAGTGCTAAACAGATAAATAGTATTTTTTTCATGACAGTGTCCTCAATAAACTTTTGCTTCACGGATACAATACAGCTTACTAGCTGAATATCCACTGAACATAATTTTTTTGTTTATGCGTAAAGGTAGATGGCGTGTATAACTGCACATTTTTTCAAAATCACCTCGTAGCGCATGAAAGTCATACTCACTGAAAAACCCGCTGTGGCGCGTAGTATCGCCAGTTGTTTGAATATTAATCGTAAATACGATGGTTATTTTGAAGGCAACGGTTATCAAATTACTTGGGCGTTTGGACATTTGGTTGAATTAAAAGAACCCGATGACTATCAACCTGAGTGGAAACGCTGGACGTTGGATGCCTTGCCCATTATTCCTGAGCCGTTTGAGCTGAAAGCGAAAGACGATGCAGGGGCGCAAAAGCAACTGAACATCATCAAACGCTTGTTCAGTAATGCCACAGAAATTATTTGCGCAACCGATGCAGGGCGAGAAGGCGAGTTAATTTTTCGCTATATTTTGTCGTGGTCGGAATGCACACAAAAACCGATTAAACGCCTGTGGATTAGTTCGTTGACCGATGAGGCGATACAGAAAGGCTTCACCCAACTCCAAGACGGACAAGCCTATCAAGGCTTATACCGTGCAGCAAAATGTCGAAGTGAAGCCGATTGGATAGTGGGCTTAAATGCCACGCGACTTTATACGCTGAAATTCGGACAACAAGGACGATTGTGGACATTGGGGCGAGTGCAAACGCCAGTACTGGCGTTGATTGTGCAGAAAGATAGCGAAATTAGTGAATTTGTTCCCAAAGATTTTTGGGAGCTGCACAGTTTATATCGAGAGGTGGATTTTCAATACACAGGTGGGCGTTTTGATAATAAAGCCGCAGCGGAGACTTTAGCCGCACAAATCATGGGCATTGATTTAGTAGTCACGGCGGTTAATGGCAAGCGCGAGCAGATTTATTCGCTGTTGTTTTATGATTTAACCGATTTGCAAAAAGATTTGAATATTCGTTATGGCTTAACCGCTGACCAAACTTTGACGATAGCGCAAGCGTTATACGAGAAAAAACACATCACTTATCCGCGTACTGATAGCCGTTATTTAAGCAACGATATGAAAGCCAGTGTTAAGCCGTTATTGGAAAAATTACGCATTAACTTTGCCACGCAAATCACGCCCTTAGCTGTTGATAAGCTGGTGCTGAGTAGCCGCTATGTGAACGATGCCAAAGTTACCGATCACCACGCGATTATTCCTACCACTATTTTGCCGTCCAATTTGAGTGATGAAGAATACAACGTTTATGCGGCGATTGCGTTACGGTTTATTGCGGCGTTTTATCCTCCCTGTATTCGGCAAATTACCACGGTGTTAGCGTCTGTGCATGATGCGAAATTTAAAACCACTGGCACAATTATCGAATCACTCGGCTGGCAAGCGTTGTATAAAAATGACCGCGCCAATCAGACCGAAAAAGACGTGAAAATCCTACCGCCATTTATCAAAGGCGAATCAGGCGCACAGCAACCGTCTATCACGCAAGGAAAAACCACGCCGCCCAAACCGTACAATGAAGCCACGTTATTGGGCATGATGGAATCAGCGGGCAAAACCTGTGAAGATGAATTACTCAAAGAAGCCTTGAAAGAAAAAGGGCTAGGTACGCCTGCAACTCGTGCCTCGATTATTGAGACATTAATCACTCGCCATTATCTTCAGCGGCAAAAAAAGAACCTAATCAGCACCGAATCAGGACGACAGTTAATCTCGTTAATTAGTAATGACAGTTTAAAATCTACGGCAATGACAGGCGAATGGGAAGCCAAGCTGAAAAAAATAGAACACAACGATTATGATCCCGATGTATTCATGGCAGAGATTAAAGAATTCACCCAAAAAATAAAACAAGAAGCCGAGCAACCCTTGTATGACACTAGCCGTTTAGGTGATTGCCCATTGTGTCAGAGTCCGATTATCGAAGGTAGAAAAGGCTACGGCTGTAGCGATTGGAAAAACGGCTGTAGCTTTGTGTTATGGAAACAACTTTACGGCGTACCGATTGATAAAGACCTAGCCAGCCAATTATTGCAAAACCAGCGTACTCTAAAAGCCTACGCGGTTAAAATTGATGACAAGGTATTTCATGCCCAATTGACGTTGAATAAACAGGGTGTTTGCGGCTATCAGGCATTAGAAAATCAAGGCGTTAAGCCCGTCATTCACAACGCATTAGCAGATTGCCCATTGTGTAATGGTAAAGTGATTGAAACTGCCAAGGCATACAGCTGTAGTGAATGGCGTAACGGTTGCAAGATGGTAATTTGGAAAACCATTGCTCATCAACAAATAACACTGAGCTTGGCTAAAAAATTACTAGCGAATGGTGAAACAGGGATTTTAACGGGATTTAAATCCAACAAAGACACCGAGTTTGCCGCGAATTTAAAGCTGGTTAATGGCAAAGTTGAAATGGATTTTGGCGGACAAGCAGAGTAAAAAATTCTAAAAGTATCACCCGCGTGCGCCGCTATGTGCTTTCGTCCTTGAACCGAAGGTTCAAGTGGGGACGCTTTCTGCTAATCGGGTTTCCCAAATGAATGGGCATACACGCCATAACAGATATTCGCCCCCGGGGTCAATATAGGTTCAGGAAACACCCAGCCCACTCTCGAACGCCGCAGGAGATACGCTTATAGTTTACCGTGTTTAGGGTTTTTCTAAAACGTTTTCTATTTTTTGACTCAGTTTTACCAAGCACTCATTTAAGTTTCTTGTGAGTAGAGCATTTTGAGTTTTTATCAATTGCAATTCGTGAGCTAGATTAAGAGCCGCCATGACGGCAATACGATCAGAACCACTGACTTTACCTGCATCACGCATTTTGCTCATTTGTGCATCAAGTTGATGTGCTGAACGAATCAGATCATCTTGTTCATCAGGGTCACAAGCGATTTTATATTCTTTGCCCATAATGGTTAGTGATACGGGCTGGGGTTTTTGACTCATGAGCCTTGCTCCATTTCTTTTAGACGAGTAATCATTGCTTCAACGCGTGTTCTGGCTTGCGTGGTTTTTTCCAGTAATTTGGCTTTTTCCATCACCAGCACTTCTTGTTTGGTTTTGAGTGAGGTATTCTCATTTTTGACGGTTTGGTATTGGGCGATAAGCTGATCTAACTTATCTTCAAGGTCTTTTAATTCTAAAGATTTATATTTTTGGGTCATAGTAATGATTCAATCGCGGTAAGTCATTAACAGCTAATGTTTTAATAAGATTCGCACAGTAGTTTATAGGGAGCGTAATAAGTTGTTAGACTATCAAAATTAACAATTTTTATCATCGCTAAAAATCAATGGTAGCATAAGCACTATTTTTAGTTTAGCGATAGTGACACTATTATGGCTTACCCGATAATTAACGCAATACTTGTAAAAAATGAAGTCGCTTTTTGCGCGGCTGAAGCACACGGCATGGCAACAGGTTTGTTATGTGCAAATTCAACAATCGACAGTGGTTATTGGCTAAGCGAGTTATTGCCTGATGCCTCATTCATGCCAGACGAGCAAAAATTATTGCTCGTTAATCTCTTTGAAGAAACAAGGCGATTGTTAGCAGGTGAAGATTTTGAATTTGATTTATTCTTACCCGATGATGATATGCCGTTTATCGAACAAATTACCGCCTTAAAAAGCTGGTGTCAGGGGTTTTTGTTTGGTGTAGGTTCTACGACAACTGAGGCGAATTACTCAAGAGATGCCCACGAAATATTAAAAGATATTACCGAATTTACTAAGTTGGATACCGACGCTGAAGACGCAAATGAAGACGATGAAATGGCGTTCATGGAACTAACCGAATATTTACGCACTGCCGTGTTATTACTACGCGATGAATTAAGCCCTAAGACGGATCATTAAACGGAGCAAAATGAAACAAAGTGAATTTAAAAAACGCCGTAAACAGCTGATGCAGCGTATCGGCAAAGGCAATTTAGCATTGATAGGCAGTGCATCAACCCACACACGAAATCGAGATGTTAATTATCCATTTCGCCAAGACAGCGATTTTTATTATCTAACAGGTTTTAATGAACCCAATTCCTTAGCGGTGTTTATTCCTGAGCGCGAACAAGGCGAATACATTTTATTTTGCCGTGAATTTGATGAGAAAAAAGCACTGTGGGAAGGCGCACACGCAGGATTAGAAGGTGCGACCAGCCATTATGCGGCGGATGATTCCTTCCCTATCGAAGACTTAAACGATATTTTGCCAGGAATGTTGGAAAATAAAACCAAAGTTTTTTATCCGATGGGGCGAGATTCTGAGTTAGATCATAAATTGCTGGACTGGATTAATCACATTCGGCGGCAATCCAGAACAGGTGTTAATGCACCTGGTGAGCTAGTGTCGTTAGAGCATATTCTGCATGAAATGCGCTTATTTAAGAGCGCGGAAGAATTGAAATTAATGCGTCGTGCGGCGACCGTTTCGGCGGCAGCACACGTTAAAGCCATGCAAAAATGCAAAGCTGGCTTATATGAATATCAAATCGAAGCCGAAATTATCAATCACTTTTTACAAGATGGCTTACGCGCAGTTGCTTATCCGTCCATCGTTGCAGCGGGTAAAAATGCCTGCACCTTACATTACACCGACAATGCCGCTAAATTAAAAAATGGTGACTTATTACTGGTGGATGCAGGCGCGGAATGTGACCACTACGCCGCCGATATTACCCGCACTTACCCTGTATCTGGGCATTTTAGTGAGCCGCAAAAACAACTGTATCAATTGGTACTCGATGCCCAATTAGCGTCCATTGAAGAAATTAAACCTCAACAATCCATGCAGCTCGCCCACGAAGCCTCGGTAAATGTCCTCACTAAAGGACTGGTTAAACTTGGTCTATTAAAAGGCAGAGTCGCTACCCTGATTAAAAACGAAAAATACAAACAGTTTTATATGCACCGCATTGGGCATTGGCTAGGCATGGATGTCCACGATGTTGGCGATTATAAAATTAATCAAGAATGGCGATTATTAGAAAAAGGCATGGTACTAACCATCGAACCTGGTTTATACATTCCTGCCGATTGCAAAACCGTTGACGAACAATGGCGCGGTATCGGCATTCGTATCGAAGACGATATTTTAGTCACCGCAGACGGTCATGAGGTACTCAGCCGTGATGTGCCTAAAAGCATCGCAGACATTGAAAACTTAATGCAGGCAGCGCGAAATGCAGCATAATTATGACTTAATCATCGTAGGTGGAGGCTTAGCGGGTAACTGTCTCGCACTGGCATTAAAAGACACTGGCTTGCGCTGTGCCATTATCGAAGCCAACACCCCCGAACAACTCGCCAACTCCCCCGCTGGTGACAGAGCATTGGCATTAGCCGCTGGCACGGTTAAGCAACTGGAACAATTAGGCGTGTGGCAAGGCATTATCCACGCTGCCACTGCCATCAAAAATATCCATATTTCTGATAAAGGACATTTTGGAAAAACCCGTTTAAGTGCCGAAAAAGAACAGGTCGCCGCGCTAGGTTATGTGATTGCTGCGCGTGATTTAGAAACCCACACTGCACACAGAGTCGCTGATAGCGATAGCGTGCGAATATGTCCAGCGCGGGTAGTCGGATTGGAATCTGGTGAAGATGCAATTAATGTTAGCATTCAACAAGGCGATGAATCGCTAACGTTGACCGCTAAATTATTAGTCGGTGCAGACGGCGGACAATCATCCATTCGTCAATTATTAAACATCGCCCAACACATTACCGAATACGGACAAACCGCCTTAGTCACCACCGTAAAATCCACCCTGCCCCATAAAAACACCGCCTTTGAACGCTTCACCGCCTCAGGACCTTTGGCATTATTACCCATAGCCAATAACCAATGCTCGGTCGTATGGACACGCACGACAGAAGACGCAAAAGCCCTGATGCAAGCCAGCGAAGCCGATTTTCTGGCAGAATTGCAAGCCTGTTTTGGCTACAAACTAGGAAAACTCAATTTAAGCGCACCGATACGGGCTTTTCCTTTATCGCTGATACGCGCTGAAAAAATGATAGCTAATCGAGCGGTGATTATTGGTAATGCCGTCCATCAACTCCACCCCGTCGCAGGGCAAGGCTTTAATTTAGGCTTGCGTGATGTGATAGAACTGGCGCGACTACTAACTGCCCAGCATCAAGCAGCTAAAGACATTGGTGCAGAGGATTTTCTGAAAGATTACGCCAAAACCAGACAAAAAGACCACGACCTAGTGATTGGCTTTACCAACAACGTAATACGCATTTTTTCTAATGACTGGTTGCCATTAGCTGCCGCTAGAAATATGGGACTAACCTTGCTAGATCATATTCCCAAAGCAAAATCCTTGTTGAGTCGTTATGCGATGGGGCTTGAACAAACAGATTAAACAAACCGACATCGTTCCAACGTTGGAACGATGAATTTTTCTATTTCAAAATAGTCTGTGTGGAATGTAGTGGAATATGGGGAACAATAAGATCATGACGAAAGTCCACATTCCTACGGTTCATATTGCATTATTTACGAGCACCAGCGGCGGTATCGGTTGTGTCTAAAATACGGTTTAGCAGGTTGGTCTGTTGAGATACTCTATCGTCTTGAGTTAAATCAATCATACCTTTAAGAGCCGCAAAACGTTTCTCAGCTTCTTCTAGGTCTTCTGTTGCTTTAGGCAAATCGCCACCTTGTACAGCAGCTCGTGCTTTTTTCAAATAATCATTAGCACGGTTACGATTGCGGTCGAGTTTATCGTTAGCATTGATTTCTTTGGTTAGTTTTAATGCCTCTTTGATATGATTGACAATAACATCGTCACTGTCTTTATCACTGCCTGCTGCACCACCGCTGTTTCTTACCTGAATAGCTGTTAATGCGTCAGTGATTTGCCCCATAGTCGCGTCAATGCCTTCCATTGGAGTCATTTTGTTATACATACAAGCCATACCTAAACAGACGGCAGACGCAGTAGTCGAAAAAGCTCCCAAAGACAGTGCCAATGTAGTCGCTACAACAGCACTTTTTAATAATTTCATGTAAATCTCCTCGTTATAGTTATTTTTATTAGGTCTGTAACTACTTAAATACTAAGTATATTTAATTAATCACATGACAATGTGAACTATAACATGACTCTTGTGAATATTATAACGAGTAGCACAGATGAAGCTTATGAAATGCAAACCTTTTCGTGATAAAGTCGTTTTTCCCTACGTCCGCCACGCTCCACACGTTGAAACTACGATTCCAAACTGTTCCGCAACGCCGCCAAAAATGCCGCATTTTCCTCAGGCTTACCTATCGTTACCCGCAAACAATCGGTTAATAATCCCGCTTGCGGACTTAAATTTTTAATCAACACGTTTTGCTGTTTCAAAGACAGGAAAATTTCGGTAGCACGTCCTTTCGGGGTTTTAAATAAAATAAAATTCGCGGCACTGGGAAAAACGGTAATGCCTTCTAAAGCGTTTAACTGCTCAAACACCAACGCACGATCCGCACAAATCGCCTGTGTTTGTTCATCAAATACCGCGTGGTTTGACAGGGCAAATTCCGCACTGGCTTGGGTTAAGATGTTGATATTGTAAGGCAAGCGAATTTTGTTAAGCTGTTCAATAATGGCGGGGTGTCCAGCAATATAACCCAAACGCAAACCTGCTAAGCCCAGTTTTGACACCGTGCGCATGACCAGTAAATTGTCATACTGCCCCAAACGAGCCATAAAACTGGCATCGGCAAACGGCGCGTAAGCTTCATCAATTACCACCAAACCGTTGGAGGCTTCAATAATGGCTATAATCGCCGCTTCACTAAATAAATTACCCGTGGGATTATTCGGATACGCCAAAAAAATCACGCTAGGTTGCTGTTCATGAATCACCGCCAACAGCGCGGCGACATCGAGATCAAACGACTCCAACAGCGGCACGCCGTGATAACGCAAGCCCAAACTATCGCTGATTTGCTTGTACATCACAAAACTGGGCGTGGTGCTTAACACACTGGCAGTGGGCGGCAATGCCATCAACAACAACTGAATAATCTCATCCGAACCATTGCCTAACAGCACATCAAACTGCTCTGCTATGCCATTAACACGCTTAATAGTCGCGTTCAGTTGCCGCGCTTCGGGGTCTGGATAACGGTTTAATTCGCAGTCTTTTAACGCCGCTAACCATTGTTGTTTAAAATCTTCTGACCAACTATAAGGATTTTCCATCGCATCCAACTTAATAAAACCTGCCGCATCAGCGACATGGTAGGCAGAAAGGGCTAATACTTCGTGGCGAAATAAGTTATTTATATTGATTTTTGGCATGATAATTTTTATGTAGCTTGGGGTGATGGTTGAACCCCAACAAAACAACGGGTTAAGAAAATGTTGGGGGTTCATTTAAGGCTAACCCCCTATAAGTTAAATGTTGCTAATCTCACAACATAGTTAAAAACTCATCAACTGTTAATCCAGCATTACGGATCAATGCGCGTAATGTACCAACTGACAACTCTTTATGTTGAGGAATCGAAAGATTTACCCGCATACCCGTTTTTACCATAACAACATGACTGCCGACTTGACCAATGACTTGCCAGTTTAGTTTTTGAAACACTTTAACGGCATCCTTACCTGAAATATTACCCAACTTACCCATAATCAAACAGCTACCACAATGGCAGGATGTTCTGATTTATTGTTAAGCATTGAAACCGCTTTCATATCCTCAGCCCATAACCACGCGGTAATCGCTTCTTTAATATTTTCCAGTGCTTCCTGTTCATCTCTACCTTGAGAAACACAGCCTGGCAGTGCTGGACATTCAACTACTATCCAATCATCATCCGCTTGTTCAAGTGTGACGTGAAACAACATGATTTACTCCGTCTTGGTTTTAATATTGTATGGGTTCAGGTTGGGCAGATTAGCGATAGCGTAATATGCCTTACGGGTTATAAATATTTTTCAATTTCAGCCACTATTTCATTTGCCATATTTAAATTAGAAATTGTTTGTTGAGTTACATCATGTTCAGGCTTTTTCTTTTTCTCTTTCCATTCAACATGATATAAAGGTTGTTTTGCTTCAACCCAACTAACAGTCATTCCGCTTGTTCTTGTTGCACAAACAATAATGTCACAACCAACTTTCACAAATATATCAAGACTTTCCTTTAGTCTACTATTTGGGTCTCCTTGGCTTTCTATACCAATTTTTATTCCGTTTATTACAATAACGACTCGAATATCTTTATATTGTAATAAAGATTGTCCAATTTCTGTATAGTCATACTTTTGAGTCAAAATATCGTAAACCTTATTGATTGTTGTGGATTTTCCCACTTTAGCTGCGCCAAAAAGTCCGATAATTTTCTTTTTCATTGCAATTTTATCCTTAGCCAATTTAGCTTATAGGTTGAAGTGATTTTGCCCTAGTGGACACTCTAGCGTCTTTTTACATAACGCAGGAACATGAAAACGATAAGTTTCTGCTACTTTTCTTTAGGAAAACGGGTAAGAATATCTAGTAATACCGTTAGCATAGACATTTCAGAATTGCTTGATAATGCACATTTATTGTTTATTTCATACTTTAAATATTCATCTGTGAAAAGCTCAAGTCTGTATGCAGGATTGCCTTGATATACAAGCTCCATATGTTCTGCATTAGCAAAACCCATCATCCAAGATTTTATTTCTATGCGTTGTTGACCGTTCGCTTTGTTCCAATCAAGACATTTTGCATTTCCAGCTCCTAGTACACCAAATTCGGCAGAAAAAGAGAATGAAGAGAATCCAATAGTTAGTAGTATAAAAAATATAATTTTGTTAAACATTGGTGTTTTCCGATAGATTTTCATCGTTCCAACGCTCTGCGTTGGAATGCCTCAGTTGACGCTCCAGCGTCTTCTTGGTCACGCAACGCCAGAGCGGTAGAACTATAAAAGCGGAGTAAAACAGCTTTAGCTGTTTTTATGCCAATAGCTAAAGCGATTGGACTCCTGTTGTGCTATTTAATACGATGCTGCTTTTTATTCCAACGACAACACTAAACGCTTACCTAATGCTTTGGCGGCTTTGTTTAATTGATTTAAGCTGGCTGAATTTCTTGGATTTTCGAGTTTTTCCACATTGGATAAAGTCGTGTTCATTGCATTCGCTAATTCCACGATTGAACGATTACCTCTTGCCTTTTTCATCAAAATAGCCATTTGAATTTTAGGCTCTGGGTAGGCTAAAAAACCATCTTCAGGGCAAATTGACGCTTCAGGAATGTCTTCGTTATCTTCTAGCCTGCACTCTAACATCGCACTTAATACTTCACTGGCGTTAAAAGCCGCTTCTTCCAAAGTATCGCCTTGCGTGATGGCTTCTTCTATGTCAATAAAATGTACAAAATAGCGGTTATCTTCACAAAGTTCTGCTAGGTAAGGGTAGGCAATGTTCATAACAGCTTTACTCCTGTTTGTTTTTCGATAGCTTGTAAGCCAGTTTCAACATCTTTCGCACCATGTACTGGAATAGGGGTTTTTTTGTTTGTCTCAACGTTTTTCATAATGTGGTGACTGCCGTTGATTCTAATCAATATCCATCCCTCCTTTTTCAAACGTGCCACTATTTCTTTACCGTTCATAGCTTAGCGTATCTGTCTGTTAGTGGGGTATGCAATACATATTATTTAATGCGATATTCCGCAGACCGCGCATGAGCGGTTAAAAACTCACCTCGCGCCAACACCGAAGCGGTTTTGCCCAATTCACTCGCGCCGCTTTCTGAGCAGTTAATTAAACTGCTACGTTTTTGAAAATCATACACGCCTAGGGGTGATGAAAACCGTGCCGTGCTGGAGGTTGGCAGAACGTGATTAGGCCCCGCGCAATAATCGCCCAAGGCTTCGGCGGTATAGCGTCCCATAAAAATTGCCCCCGCGTGGCGGATTTGTTCGCATAAGGCTTCTGGATTTTCGACGGATAATTCCAAATGCTCAGGCGCGATAATGTTCGCCACTTCCGCTGCTTGGTTCAAATTATTGACTTTAATCAACGCGCCGCGCGTGGTCAGTGAGGCGGTGATAATTTCAGCGCGTTCCATCGTTGGCAACAGTTTGTTAATACTGGCTTCAACAGCGCACAAAAATTCGGCATCATCACTGATTAGAATCGATTGGGCATTTTCATCGTGTTCGGCTTGTGAGAATAAATCCATCGCAATCCAATCGGGGTTGGTTTTGCCATCACAAATCACCAGAATTTCCGAAGGGCCTGCAATCATATCGATACCGACTTGTCCGAACACCAGTTTTTTCGCAGTTGCCACATAGATATTACCCGGTCCAACAATTTTCGCCACCGCTGGAATCGTTTGTGTGCCGTAAGCCAACGCCGCCACCGCTTGCGCTCCGCCGATAGTAAACACCCTATCAACACCCGCCAAATACGCTGCCGCCAATACCAGTTCATTACTGTCACCGTTAGGCGTAGGTACAACCATAATTAATTCACCCACACCCGCGACTTTGGCAGGTATCGCATTCATCAACACTGACGATGGATACGCCGCCTTGCCACCTGGCACATACAAACCCACGCGATCTAACGGCGTGATTTTTTGCCCCAAGACCGTGCCATCCGCTTCGGTGTATTGCCAGGGCTGGATTTTTTGATGTTCGGCATAAGCACGAACCCTATCCGCCGCTGTTTGCAACGCCTGAGCTTGTGCTTCGGGTAAGTTTTCCCAAGCGGTTTGCAATATTTCTTTCGATATTTCCAACTCACTCGCGTTAATCACTTCACGATTATCAAAGCGATTGGTGTATTCAATCACCGCCGCATCACCGCGCTTGCGGACATCGGCAATAATGTCTAATACCCGTTTATGAATATCTAAATCATCAGTTTCATTCCATGCCAGCAAATTTTTTAATTGTTGGTCAAAATCGGCTGAGGTGGTGTTAAGTTTTTGAATGATTAAATTAGACATAGGATTAGATTAGGCAAGTCAGTAAAAATTAAAGAGAGTGTCAGCTTGGGTTATTACTCACCGTTTCGCCAACGTCCGTTCAAACTGCGCTAACAATTCAGCAATCGGGGCATTTTTCATTTTCATGGCGGCTTTGTTGACCACTAGGCGTGAGCTGATGTTCATGATTAAATCACGCGGTTCCATGTCGTTGGCTTTTAGGGTGTTGCCTGTATCGACTAAATCCACGATGCAATCGGCTAAGCCGACTAGCGGGGCAAGCTCCATTGAGCCGTACAGTTTGATGATTTCGGCTTGTATACCTAGGCTGGCAAAATAACGCTCAGCGATTTTGACAAACTTGGTAGCCACGCGTACCCGTCCTTTAATGGGCGGTGCGTTTTTACGCGTGGCGGTCATTAGCCGACAACGGGCAATACCTAGGTCTAACGGTTCGTAGAGACTTTCTGCACCGTGTTCGATGAGTACGTCTTTACCCGCGATACCTAAATCAGCCGCGCCGTATTCGACAAAAGTCGGCACATCGGTGGCGCGGATGATGACCAGTTGCACGTCTTTGCGGGTGGTGTTTAAAATCAATTTGCGGCAGGTTTTGGGATCATCTATTGGGACGATACCCGCTTCTGCCAGCAAAGGCAGGGCTTCTTCATAAATTCTGCCTTTTGATACTGCAATGGTGAGCATAGTAAAACCTTATTGAGGAACGCGGCGGATGGTCGCGCCTAATTGAGAGAGTTTTTCTTCAATGTGGTCGTAGCCTCTATCGATGTGATAAATGCGATCCACGAGAGTACTGCCTTCGGCAACTAAGGCGGCAATGACTAAACTAGCAGAGGCTCTTAAGTCAGTCGCCATCACAGGCGCACCTGTTAATTTTTTCATGCCTGTACAGATAGCAGTGTTGGATTCCAGTTTGATATTCGCGCCCATACGTTGTAGTTCTTGAACGTGCATAAAGCGATTTTCAAAAATGGTTTCAGTGATAATCCCAACTCCATCGGCAACGCAATTCATGGCGATAAATTGTGCCTGCATATCAGTTGGAAATGCGGGATAGGGAGCAGTACGCAACGACACAGCTTTGGGTTTTTTGCCGTGCATATCTAGGGCAATCCAATCTTCACCCGTGGTAATTTCCGCGCCTGCTTCCACCAATTTTTCTAATACAGCGTCGAGTATATCGGGGCGAGTGTTTTTCAGTTTGACTTTGCCGCCCGTGATTGCCGCCGCGCATAAATAAGTGCCTGTTTCAATACGGTCAGGCAGAATGTCATAGTGCAGTCCTTCTACGCCTAATTTTTCCACGCCTTCAATGATTAATACGTCAGTACCGATACCTGTAATTTTCGCGCCCATTGCATTGAGGAAATACGCTAAGTCTGTGACTTCGGGTTCTTTAGCGGCGTTTTCGATGATGGTCGTGCCTGAGGCGAGTGTTGCCGCCATCAGTAAGTTCTCTGTGCCTGTCACGGTAATTTGCTCTAACACTAAACGACAGCCTTTGAGTCTATCGACTTTAGCGTGAATAAAACCGCCTTCGACAACGATGTCCGCGCCCATTTTTATTAAGCCATTCAAATGAATATCGACAGGACGTGTACCGATTGCACAACCACCAGGAAGGGAAACATGAGCTTCACCAAACCGCGCTAATAAAGGCCCTAGAACCAGAATAGATGCTCGCATGGTGCGCACTAATTCGTAAGGGGCTTCATAGCTAGTGATACTGTTACTATCAACTTCGATATTCATTTTTTCATCAACTAGCAAGTTGACTCCCATACGACCGAGCAGCTCCATTGTGGTGGTGATGTCGTGTAGATGCGGGATATTGCCGACGCTGACAGGGGTTGTTGATAGTAGTGTTGCCGCTAAAATAGGAAGTGCGGCGTTTTTCGCGCCAGAAATGCGCAGTTCTCCAGAGAGTCGTGTGCCGCCAGTAATTATTAATTTATCCATAATGGGGAGATGATAGGTGAGAGGTGAGAGATGTAGACCTGTCAGGTTTTAAAAACCTTACAACTCTGTTGTTGCAAAATAACTGGATTTATCAAAACCACTGAGCTTGGCAAGATTGTGTAGTTGTTTTGGAATATTTTTAAAACGTAATTGGATTCTATTGTAACGGGCGTGTTTTATCCATTCAATCATCAGCGCAAGCCCCGCGCTATCGGTGCAAGTTACACGACCAAGATCAATAGTGGCAAATTTAGTCGTGTTTAGAAAATCAAAGGATTTGACGGTTTTCTTATCAATAGTCGCAAAAGTCAAATCACCATCGACAACAAATTGCCCAGCACCTTGGTCGATAACCGCCAATTTACTCATTTTTTATCCCCTTGAGCTTTTTCTTCGGCAGATTTGAATAAAAACTGACCGATGATTTTTTCAAGAATTATGGCTGATTGGGTAATATCAATCTGGCTGCCATTTTTCAAAACAGTGTCTGAACCACCTGCATCGAGATTAACATATTGTTCACCGAGTAAACCTGCGGTAAAAATACTGGCAGTAGTGTCATCGGGCAAAGTATTGTATTTTGCATCAATTGCCATGCTTACTACCGCCTGATAGGTTTTAGTATCAAAACTAATATTGGTCACTTTGCCGATTTTAACGCCTGCGGCTGACACGGCTGATTTAATTTTTAAGCCGCCAGAACTTTCAAAACGAGCGGTGACAGTGTAAGTATCTTGCTGACCAAATGAACTGAGATTGCTCACTTGTAAGGCAAGGAAAAATAGCCCAGCAATACCTGCTGCGACAAAAAGACCAACCAGTGTGTCTTGAGTGGCTGTGTGCTGCATGTTACTTATCTCCAAACATAAGTGCGGTAAGAATAAAATCAAGGATTAAAATACTAAATGCCGAATTGACCACCGTGCGAGTCGTGGCACGACTGACACCTTCGGAGGTAGGAATGGCATCATAGCCTTCAAACAGTGCAATCCACGAGGTAACAAAACCAAAAATAACGCTTTTAATCACACCATTGAGTATGTCATCGTAAAAATCGATTTGGGTCTGCATTTGCGACCAATAAGAGCCGTCGTCCACGCCTAATAAACCAGAACCGACCAATTGTCCGCCAATAATACCCACCGCACTGAATAAGGCAGCTAATAAAGGCATAGAAATAAAACCAGCCAAAAAACGTGGGGTAATGATACGGCGTATCGGATCAACTGCCATCATTTCCATGCCTGAGAGTTGTTCGGTGGCTTTCATTAACCCAATCTCTGCGGTTAACGCAGACCCCGCTCTGCCTGCAAATAATAAGGCAGTGACCACAGGGCCCAGTTCTCGAACCAATGACGCGGACACCATAACGCCTAAACTTTCTTCCGCGCCAAAATCAGACAGAATATAAAAGCCCTGTAAACCCAGCAGCATGCCGACAAATAAACCAGAAATGGTAATAATCAAAAACGACAATACTCCAACAGAGTAAAGTTGATTCATTAATAAGCGTGGTCTAGGTAATATACTGGCAATACCTGCCAACGTGCTTAATAAAAAATAAGTACCGCGTCCGAGTTTGGTAAAACTGGTGCGAGTGTCTGCACCTAGGTTTTGAAAAAATTGCATCATAGTTAATCTGCAAAAAGTTGAGTTAATTGGGTTCTTAATTCGTTGAAATGGATGTGGTCAAAGTTATACGGGGAAAGCGGGTGCGCAATGGATTTATAGATTCGCTCATAAGTTGATTTATCACCACCCTTTTTATCAAACCCCGTGCATTCTAAAAAACGGTCAATGCAATTCATTTTTTCTTCGGGGATAGTTGATAATAAAAGTGATTCAATAAATCCCTCTTTATCTTCTGTTCGTGGGTCATGGGTAATATAAAAACGGCTGATTGATTCAAAACCTAATGATTTAATCATCACCTGCAATTTTTCTTGGGTTTTAATCATCCCTCCTTGATTCATGTAGCAGTTATCCGCATCGAGAATAAAAAAAACTTTATTGATTTCATCGTTTTCAACGGATAGTGATAACGAAATATAAGCAGGATGTTTCTCGTCAAAGAAGTTGCTTTTTACTCCCATTGGATAAAACACAATGCGCTTTTCATTTAATCCAATGTGTTTTATTAAACCTTCAATGACTTTTTTATCTAATACGCCTTCATGCAAGATAGCAATTTTAGTCATTATCTAACCTCGTGTGCGTTTTCAGTGCTGTATTTAATAACAGCATAATCGAATGTAATGCTTTTTAATTCCTGATTTTTATTTTTAACTAAACGGGTGTATGAAATATCTTGCTCATCCAGTTTTTTTGCCACCCGTGCAAATGATTCCAGCATTTCTTTTGAATGGGTAGTGGCAAATATTTGGCAGTTGGTTTTTTTAGACAGCGTGAAAATTATTTCCCATAATCTGTCAAGGTGGTCGTAATAAATACCGTTGTCTATTTCATCAATAAATAGATAACCATTTTCGCCAGCATAAAAAGCGCAGATAATGGAAATATAATGTCTTAAGCCATCACCAAATTCAGTTATATCGCGCCATTCGCCTTTTATTTTACATTGTGGTTTAGTCCCACCAATCAACTTGAAACTGTCAATTGAATCATCAAACTCTTGAACAAGCGCACTTAGGTCAGTTTCTTTTTCATGTTTTTGAATAGCCTCATAAGCTTCTGCTAACTCATTATCAGACCAACCAAAATTATCTATAAGTTTTATATTTTTTATATACTCAAAAATCAAATTAAATTCTTTTGCATTAATAATTACTAGCTCACTATCAATTGAGAAATTATATTCTTTTATCGCATTTTTTTCTGAAATATGAAACTCTATTTTTCTTAAACATGATTTGGTTGAATAGTTTTTTGTAGTATCTAAAATTTGTATTTTATCAATAGACTTATTATGAAAAAGATTTTGTAGGATATTTAAATTTTCTCGTGCAAATTTAATATCATGAATAGCTGTTGCCATTGCATTAACATTAATAGCGCAAACATTAACATAACAAGCCTCCATAAACGCTGTCTTGCCGACATTATTCTTACCGCCAATTAAATTAACCCGTTTAAAACCAGACGCTTTAAAATCCGTAAAGCATTTAAACTGTTTAATTTCAATGTCTGTTAAAAAATGCGCGGTTGTTGGTGCAGTCATAATATATTATTGATAATAGATGAAATGATTAATACCCTTGCCATGAAGTATCGATATAGAAACCTGCGAGCAACTGTGTTAAAAATCAAGCAAAACCTGCGAAATCTGGATTCCATTCTGACTGATTTTTAACCATTGAATTCAGTGTTACCAATAGCTTTCTCATGCAGGCGGTGATGGCGACTTTTTCGAGTTTACCG
>CAIUVX010000025.1 GCA_903902705.1 uncultured Methylococcales bacterium | reverse complement strand
TCTGAGAACGGTGACAGGGTGGCGTTGTCATTGACCGCTTGGCTAGTCAGGGTTGCGCCCCCTAACACAGGGGCATCATTGATAGACAGCGATGATACCGTGGTGGTGGCATCGGTGGTGGTCACAAACCCATCATCGACGCTGACGGTGAAGGTGGTCACTACTGCGGGATCTCCGACAGCACCTAGATTGGCGGTGGGGATAAATTGTAAATTCTTAATCTCTATTTGCGCTTGTGATGCCGTACCAATAAAGCTATACACACCTGTGGAAGCATTATAATGTCCCCCAGGTGTTGCCATCAAACTTTTTAACGATCCTTTAGCAGAGTTGTCCAGTGACACGGTAAGGGTTTCGATTTGTGTTTTATCAGCATCACTAATAGTGAAGGCTAAGAAAGGTGAAACAGTCGAGTTGTCATTGACTGTTTGACCCGCAAAGCTGCCATTTAGTACGGGTGCATCATTCATTGAAGTTGCGTTTACTTGGAATAGACTATTTTCAACAAGTGTTCCAAAACCGTCATCAACGGTAACTGTGAAGGTAGTGGTATCTATGCTACCTACTGCTACACGATTTGCTCTAGGCGTAAATACTAAGCTCTGAATGATAGCTTGTGCTTGCGTTGCTGTGAGACCAACGAGAGTATATATACCCAATCCAACATCATAACCACTTCCTGCGGGGACAACGGATGAAGTCGATAACGAACCTTGAAGAGCACTATTTAATGCAACCGTAACTGTTTGAATTTGGGTGGTATCAGCATCGACAATTGTTATTGCTGAAAAAGGTGTGGTTGTAGCCGTATCTGTAATGTTGCTTACTGTTGAACCTATAGCACCTATAACGGGGAGTGTATTAAGTGTATGTGCATAATTAGTAGTAACAGCATGAGGTATAAGCAGGGACGATTGAACAACACCTGTTTGTTGCTCTAATTCCCAAGTGCCGCCTTGTGCGGCATCGCCTATTAAATTAGCAGAGGCGGCTATGTTTGCACCTGTAAAAAATGCTAGCTCATTAATAAAAGCGATACCCGAATCACCTTGGGCGACATTACAGGCATAGAGCAAAATGTCACCGTTAGCCGTTAGTGCATTACCAATACTGACAAGTTGGCTGGCATAAACGGCTATATTGCTGTTATCTAGTGCAGAAGAACCCAGCGATAGGCTTCCTGCACTGCCGTGCGAGATGATTTGAATAGCATCAAGATTTGAATAATTGGCGACCGCTTCAGCAATTTGGCTAATGCCATCGCGAGTAGGGTCGAGAATTAAAATAGCAGCGTCTGGACTTAGACCCACTATCAAACTCTGCCAGTCGATTACTTGACTGTCAATAATAATTAATTGCTTAGCATTGGTTGTTAATGGGCTGGTCATGATGGCGATTCCTAAAAGTTTAAATTCTGAAATAACAGTGATTACTGCTCTAAAAATAGTCGAGATTGGACAAAACACAATCCTTAAATGAGTTTTTTACTATAAACTGCGTCTATTCAGAAACCAATAGTTTTGGGTTAAGTCATTTGTGCGGGGCTTGTCGAAATATGAGTGGCTTAACGCTCAACTAAGGACGCATTAAAAACTATGGATTTCAATGTGGATGCAGTTTAGTCATTTTCACAAATTTATTTGTGGTTCTACGAAAATAGCATATTCAATGCCAATAATGTAAAACTTGGTTTAATGGTAGGTAATATATTGAATTTATTGTATGTTAGGTGTTTTCTTTCTCTTCATTATAGACATTAGGTAGTGTATATTTTTGTCACTATGTGACAAAAATATACACCTTTTCATGATTGGAGTAATAGGCTGCGTCTATTCAGAAACCAATAGTTATTAGGTTAAGTTGTTTGTGCGGAGCTTGTCGAAATATGAGTGGCTTAACGCCTAGCTAACGATAAACTAAAACTATGGATTTTAATGTGGACGCAGTTTAAACAACAGCTGTACTTGCGACTAACTAAAACTATGGATTTCAATGCGGACGGATTTTAAAAAACAGCTGTGCTTGCGACTAATAATACAGGGGTATTGTCCAGAAAATGGTCAAATCTTGATTTAATGAACTCTGATAGCTATAATTCACCAGCTATTACGTTTGGAGAGTCATGTGACAGATAGAAAATACTCTACTGTCGTTAAGATACTGAGTTATCAAATTTTGATAATATTGATTATTACCGCTGGCTTTGCGGTTAAAGGGAACGAACAGCAAGTTTTATCTGCGATGTTAGGCGGCATGGCTGCTTTTGTTCCTAATCTGTATTTTGCCCTGCGAATACACAGGTCAGCGGGACAAGAAGCCAGAAAAATTGTTAATTCTTTTTATGCAGGTGAGTCAGGAAAATTGTTATTGACTGGCGCACTTTTTATGATAATTTTTCAAGTCCCAAACATACAAATATTACCGCTGTTAGTTAGTTATATAGCAGCGTTATCGGTTTTTTGGTTCGCATTATTAATGCGTTGACATTATTTTTTAAAGAGAGGAACGATGGCTACTGAAGCTCACGCCGAAGGTGCAACTGGTTATATCATCCATCATTTAACGCCGTTACATGTGGGTGAAGGTTTTTGGACTCTGCATCTGGATACTTTGTTTTTTTCGGCCGTTTTAGGTGGGTTGTTTCTCTGGTTTTTTAAAACTGCCGCAGAAAAAGCCACATCGGGCGTGCCTAACTTAGTGCAGAGTTTTGCTGAAATGCTGATTGAATTTGTCGATCAGCAAGTAAAGGATAGTTTTCATGGGCGCAGTCAATTAATCGCTCCCTTAGCTCTGACTATTTTTTGCTGGATATTTTTATGGAACTTCATGGATTTATTTCCTGTCGATATATTCCCGCTAGTCGGTTCATTGATGGGGCTTGAATATTTGCGTGTCGTACCAAGTACTGATTTGAATGCGACGTTTGCAATGTCCATCTCGGTATTTTGTTTGATTATTTTTTACAGCATTAAAATAAAAGGTCCTTGGGGCTTTGCAAAAGAGTTAATGTTTCAACCCTTTGGACCTTGGCTGTTGCCGTTCAATTTGCTACTAAAATTGGTCGAAGAAATTGCAAAACCTATTTCACTGGCATTACGTCTATTTGGTAATCTGTATGCAGGGGAATTGATCTTTATTTTGATTGCTTTGTTGCCTTGGTATTTACAACCTGTACTAAGTTTTCCGTGGGCAATTTTCCATATTTTAATTATCACGCTTCAAGCCTTTATTTTCATGGTATTAACCATTGTTTACCTGAGTATGGCGCACGAAGATCATTAATAGTTTTACTTTTTTATCACTTAAATTAACCGTTTGGAGGTTTCATGGAAATTGCAAGATTAATCGCTGATGTACAAGGCATGACTGCTATTGCAGTCGGTCTGGTTCTTGGTATGGGTGCGTTAGGAACAGCGATCGGTTTCGGTCTGTTGGGCGGAAAATTCTTAGAAGGCGCGGCGCGTCAACCTGAGATGGTACCTATGCTACAAGTTAAAATGTTTGTTGTTGCAGGTTTATTAGATGCGGTAACGATGATTGGTGTTGGTTTGGCGTTATTCTTTACTTTCGCAAACCCATTCCTATCTGCGGTAACAGCGGCAGCTGCGGGTTAATTCCAACTGTCTAACTTTAATAGCAACAAGAGGAACGCATCGTGAGCATCAATGCTACTCTGATTGGGCAAATGATTACCTTTACACTTCTGGTATGGTTTACCATGAAGTATATTTGGCCGCCTTTATTTGACTCGTTAGAAGAACGTAGAAAAAAAATTGCTGATGGTTTGGCTGCGGCTGAAAAAGGTCAAGAAAACATGCACTTGGCTGAGAAAAAAGCTAAGAATGTTATCAAAGAAGCCAAAGAGCAGTCTTCAGAGATTGTCAACCAAGCTCAAAAACGCGCCAATGAACTGATTGAAGAATCCAAAGACCTTGGTAAGAAAGAAGGGGAGCGGATGATTCTGGCAGCAAAAGCGCAGATTGAACAAGAAATACACCAAGCGAGAGAAAGCTTGCGTCAAGAGATCGCCACTTTAGCATTCAGTGCCGCAGAACAAATTCTGGGTGCTGAAATTGATAAAGCCAAGCATCAAAACATCATAAGTAAAGTCTCTAGTCAATTAGGTTAAGTATGAGCGAACTGGCAACATTAGCACGACCTTATGCGGTAGCAGTGTTTAAAAGAGCCAAAGAGACCGATTCGACTAAAAAATGGTCTGAAAATTTGGCTTTTATATCAGCTGTCCTAAGTAATACAGACATTTCTGTGGTAATCGATAATCCAAAAATAGACAAGCAAGCATTGTCCGCACTTGTGTTGGATATTTGCCAAGGGCAAGTAGATGTAGAAGCTGAAAATCTTCTCCAGCTACTGGTTCATAATAATCGTTTGACCCTAACTCCTGTCATTGCTAGGCTTTTTGAAGCCTATAAGACAGAAGATGCAGGTTATGTCGATGTTGAAGCCTTTGTTGCTTACGCCTTTCCAAAGAAGAAAAGGCTAAGTTTGCTTCAACTCTGGAAAAGACCCTAGGTAAAAAAGTCAACATGAATGTCACCATAGATAAGTCATTAATTGGTGGTGTTCTGGTACGCGCGGGCGACCGAGTGATTGACGGTTCTATTAGAGGCCAGCTTCAACACATGCAAAAAACTCTACAGTGAGAGTGAGAATAGCACATGCAATTAAACCCATCTGAAATAAGCGATCTGATTAAAAAGAAGATCGAAAACTTTAACCTGAGTGCCGAAGCGCACACAGAAGGTACAGTTGTCAGTGTAACTGACGGTATTGTACGCGTACATGGTTTGTCAGAAGCAATGCAAGGTGAGATGCTGGAATTTCCAGGTAACACCTTTGGTATGGCATTAAACCTCGAAAGAGATTCAGTTGGTGTGGTGATATTAGGTGCCTATCAACATATTTCTGAAGGCGATACCGTTAAATGTACGGGCAAAATTTTAGAAGTACCCGTCGGTGAAGCCTTGCTAGGTCGCGTTGTTGACGCGCTAGGTAATCCGATTGATGGCAAAGGTGCAATTAATACCACCGAAACTGCACCTATCGAAAAAATTGCTCCTGGGGTAATTAGCCGTCAATCAGTGGATCAACCTGTACAATTGGGCTTGAAATCAATTGATGCAATGGTTCCTGTCGGTCGTGGTCAACGTGAGTTAATCATCGGTGACCGTCAAACAGGTAAAACAGCGATTGCGGTTGATGCTATTATCAATCAAAAAGGTACTGGTATTAAATGTATCTATGTGGCGATTGGACAAAAACGTTCATCTGTTGCTAATGTGGTACGCAAATTAGAAGAACACGGCGCGATGGCTCATACCATTGTGGTAGTGGCTTCCGCGTCAGAATCAGCGGCATTACAATTCATTGCACCTTATACAGGTTGTTCGATGGGTGAGTTTTTTAGAGACCGAGGCGAAGATGCGTTAATCAATTATGATGATTTAACTAAACAAGCATGGGCGTATCGTCAAATTTCGCTGTTATTACGTCGTCCACCAGGTCGTGAAGCGTATCCAGGTGACGTTTTCTATTTACATTCCCGTTTATTGGAAAGAGCTTCTCGTATTAGTGCTCATGAAGTTGAAAGACTGACTGACGGCAAAGTAAAAGGGAAAACAGGTTCGTTGACTGCCTTACCAATTATTGAAACTCAAGGTGGTGACGTATCGGCATTCGTACCGACTAACGTGATTTCTATTACCGATGGTCAAATTTTCTTAGAAAGTAGCTTGTTTAACTCAGGCATACGTCCTGCGGTGAATGCGGGCTTATCAGTATCGCGAGTAGGTGGCGCGGCACAAACTAAGATTATTAAAAAGCTAGGTGGTGGTACTCGTTTAGACTTAGCGCAATACCGTGAATTAGCTGCGTTTGCTCAGTTTGCTTCGGACTTAGATGAAAACACCCGCAAACAATTAGAGCGTGGTCAACGGGTAACGGAATTGATGAAACAAAATCAATATTCGCCGATGTCAGTTGCACAAATGGCTGTGTCATTGTTTGCCGCTAACGAAGGTTTTCTCGATAGCGTTGAAATCAAAAAAGTACTCGCTTTTGAAGCTGCTTTATTGTTATACATGAAATCAGAGCAGTCTGAGTTGATGGACAGCATTAATGCCACAGGTGATTTTAGTAATGAAATCAGTAGTAGCATAAGAGCGGCTATTGAAACTTTCGTTAAAACGCATAGTTGGTAAAAGGGTCTCCTTATGGCTGTTGGTAAAGAAATACGCACTAAGATTGCGAGTATTAAAAATACTCAAAAAATTACTCGCGCAATGGAAAAAATTGCCGCTAGTAGAATGCGTAAAACAAAAGACAGAATGCAGGCAACACGCCCCTACTCTAAAAAAATTGCTCGAATTATTAAGCATTTAGCGCAGGCAAACCCAGAGTATCAACATTCGTTTCTTATTCAACGTGAAGTAAAACGCGTTGGCGTTATCGTGGTGAGTTCGGATAAGGGTTTGTGTGGTGGATTAAATTCTAATTTGTTTAGAAAATCCCTCACGCATTTAGCGCAATGGAATAAAGATGGTATCGAAGTCGATATTGCGACCATTGGCAGTAAGGCAGCTGGTTTTTTTAGTAATGTAAAAGTTAATGTTGTTGGTCGTGTAGCTAAATTGGGTGATATTCCGCATCTGCAAGATATTGTCGGAGTCATTAAAATTATGCTAGATGCTTATAACGAAGGGCGTATTGACGAACTGTATGTTATCAATAATGAATTCGTTAATAGCATGACGCAAAACCCAATAATTCAACAATTACTGCCTGTGGTCGCGTGTGAACTGGATCAAAATCTAAAAGGTCATTGGGATTACATTTATGAGCCAGATGCTAAAGAAGTGCTGGATTATTTATTGATTCGTTATATTGAGTCCATCGTTTATCAGGGGCTGGTTGAGAACAATGCGTGTGAACAGGCTGCTAGAATGGTTGCAATGAAGAGTGCTTCGGATAACGCAGGTAATCTTATTAATGAATTACAACTGATTTACAATAAAGCCAGACAAGGCGCTATCACTCAGGAAATTTCAGAAATTGTTGCTGGTGCCGCCGCTGTTTAAAACCCCTGCACTAACAACACAATACAAGAGGACACAGAATGAGTTCGGGTAAAATCGTTCAGATTATTGGTGCAGTCGTTGACGTGGAATTTTCACGCGAAGAACTCCCCAAAGTATATGACGCATTAAAAGTAGAAACAAAAGGCTTGGTGCTGGAAGTGCAGCAACAACTTGGTGATGGTGTAGTCAGAACTATTGCGATGGGTAGTACCGATGGATTAAGCAGAGGCTTAGTCGTTATTAATACCCACGCCGCGATTACTGTACCCGTTGGTCAAGAAACGTTAGGTCGTATTATGAATGTCTTGGGAGAACCCATAGACGAAAAAGGACCTATCGGCGCAAAAAGTATGTGGGGTATTCATCGTGATGCACCTAGCTATGCTGAACAAGCCGCTGCCAATGAGCTATTAGAAACAGGTATTAAAGTTATTGACTTAGTTTGCCCGTTTACTAAAGGTGGTAAAGTCGGTTTATTCGGTGGTGCGGGCGTAGGTAAAACCGTCAACATGATGGAGCTTATTCGTAATATCGCTATTGAACACAGTGGCTTTTCAGTGTTCGCAGGTGTGGGTGAGCGGACGCGTGAAGGTAACGACTTCTATCATGAAATGACAGATTCTAACGTTATCGACAAAGTATCGTTAGTCTATGGTCAAATGAACGAGCCACCTGGAAATAGATTGCGCGTTGCTTTGACAGGGTTAACAATGGCGGAATATTTCCGTGATGAAGGGCGTGATGTGTTGTTCTTCGTGGATAATATCTATCGCTATACCTTAGCGGGAACAGAAGTATCAGCGTTATTAGGTCGTATGCCATCAGCGGTAGGTTATCAGCCAACATTAGCTGAAGAAATGGGCGTATTACAAGAGCGTATTACTTCGACTAAAACAGGTTCGATTACTTCTATCCAAGCGGTTTATGTCCCAGCGGATGACTTAACAGATCCATCACCTGCTACGACTTTTGCTCACTTAGATGCAACCGTGGTACTGTCACGACAAATTGCTGAATTAGGTATTTATCCTGCGATTGATCCATTGGATTCAACCAGTCGTCAGTTAGATCCGTTAGTCATTGGTCAAGATCATTATGATGTTGCGCGTAGTGTGCAAGGTATCTTGCAACGTTACAAAGAATTGCGTGACATTATCGCTATTTTGGGTATGGACGAATTATCAGAAGAAGATAAATTATCGGTAACTAGAGCGCGTAAAGTTCAGCGTTTCATGTCACAACCGTTCTTTGTTGCCGAAGTCTTTACAGGCTCACCTGGTAAATATGTATCCTTAAAAGATACCATTGCTGGTTTTAAGGGCATTATTAGCGGCGAATACGATACAATTCCAGAACAAGCTTTTTATATGGTCGGCACTATCGACGAAGTATTAGAAAAAGCGAAGGCTATGTAAGATGTAGGGTGGGCAGCTGTTTTGCCCACCGTTTATAGTTCACTGCTGCATAGGCAGCATTAGAAATGCACATCAAAACGAAACGGTAACGACTATGACCATGACCGTACATGTAGACATCGTAAGCGCGGAAAAAGAAATATTTTCGGGTAGCGCGGAGATGGTATTTGCACCCGCTGAAATGGGTGAAGTGGGTATTTCACCGCGTCATGCCCCCTTAATATCAAAGCTTAAGCTGGTGAAGTTAGACTTAAAACCTCTGATAATGAAAATCCTCATTTTTATGTATCAGGTGGACTTATCGAAGTACAACCACACATGGTTATTATTCTAGCTGATACCGCGATAAGAGCAAAAGATATTGATGAAGCAGCTGCGTTACAAGCCAAAGTAAAAGCCGAAGAAGCTCTGGAAGATAAGAGCGGTAAAATGGATTACGGACAGGCGCAAGCTCAATTGGCTCAAGCTATGATGCAGTTAAAAATGCTGGATAGACTGAGAAAACGTAACAAATAATAAAACCGAGAATTTACACGTCTTTATTATTTTTAAAAGCCTGATAACGTACACTACGCTATCGGGTTTTTTTTTGTTTAACAGGAAATAACATGAAAATTACCACCATTATTCTTGCAGCGGGTAAAGGGACGCGTATGCGTTCTGAATTACCCAAAGTGTTACATAAAATAGCGAATCGACCATTGCTACAACATGTTTATGACACAAGTAGCCACATAGAAAATAACAGCATTAAAATCGTTATCGGTCACGGTGCAGAATTGGTTACAGATACCTTAAAAGACTTAAATGCCAGTTGGGTTGAACAACAACAACAACTCGGTACAGGTCACGCTGTACAGCAGGTTAGCGATCAAATCGCTGATAGCGACACGGTATTAATCCTGTATGGCGATGTTCCTTTATTAAAATTAGCCACGATAAAACAATTACTAGGCAACGTAAACGACCAATCTCTCGCCTTGCTGACTGTCAATCTTGAAAATCCAACAGGCTATGGCAGAATAGTCAGAAATAGTGCTGGTAACGTGACTAAAATTGTTGAGCAAAAAGACGCGACAGCCGATGAAAAACTGATTACCGAAGGCAATACAGGGATTTTAGCCGTCCAAGGTGATAAGCTAAAACAATGGCTAACCCGATTAGGTAATAATAACGCCCAAGGTGAATATTATCTAACGGATGTGATTGAAATGGCAGTCGGTGATGGTATTAGTATAATCACCAGTCAAGCAGACAGTGAAGATGAGGTGCTAGGTGTGAATGACCGTATTCAGCTCAGTCACCTAGAGCGTGTTTATCAACTACAGCAAGCGCGTAACCTAATGGAACAAGGCGTTACCCTAATCGACCCCGCACGTTTTGACCTACGCGGATCAATCGAATCACTAGGACAAGATATAGAAATCGACATCAATGTAATTTTAGAAGGCAAAAATTATATCGGTAACAACGTCAAAATTGGCGCAAATACGCAGATAAAAAATGCCACCATTGGTGATAATGTCGAAATTTTCGCCAACTGCGTTATCGAGAATGCGGTGATAGGCAATAATAGTAGTATTGGACCATTTGCCAGATTAAGACCTGAAGCGGTACTTGCCAATGATGTCCATATTGGCAATTTTGTTGAAATCAAAAAATCAACCGTCGGGATAGGTAGTAAAATTAATCATCTCAGTTATATTGGCGATACTACCATCGGCAGTAAAGTGAATATTGGTGCAGGTACTATCACTTGTAACTATGATGGCGTTAATAAATTTAGAACCATTATTGAAGATGGTGCATTCATAGGTTCAGATACTCAATTAGTTGCCCCTGTTACCGTTGGAAAAAATGCGACTATCGGTGCAGGTTCAACCATTACTAAAGACTGTCCTGAAAATCAACTGACCCTTAGTAGAGGAAAACAGTTTACACTCTCAGGCTGGCAACGACCCGTTAAACAGGAGAAATAAAATGTGTGGAATTGTAGGTGGTATAGCGCAGCGCAACGTAGTCCCCATTCTAATAGAAGGTTTAAAGCGGCTAGAATACCGTGGTTATGACTCAGCAGGACTGGCTGTTGTACACGATAACGAAATCTACCGAAAACGCGAACTTGGCAAGGTCAGAGGACTGGAAGCATTAATAGACGCTGATCCTATTGCTGGCTATTTAGGTATTGCCCACACCCGCTGGGCAACGCATGGCAAACCCAGTACCGCGAATGCTCATCCCCATGTCAGTCGTGACAAAATCGTTGTGGTACATAATGGTATTATTGAAAACCATGAACATTTAAGAGGCGAGCAAACGGGCAACGGTTATATATTCACATCAGAAACCGATACCGAAGTCATCGTCCATGAAATTCATCACGCTAGAGAAACCACTGATAACTTATTAAGTGCGGTTAAACAAACCATCAAAAAACTGGAAGGTGCTTATGCGTTAGGCATCATGAGTACAGATGAACCCGACACCCTTATCGCTTGTCGAAAAGGTAGCCCGTTAGTGATTGGTGTGGGCTTTGGCGAATACTTTATTGCTTCCGATGTTGCCGCCTTACTGCCTGTTACGCAACGCTTTATCTTTCTCGAAGAAGGCGATATTGCTAAGATAACCATCAAAGAACTGCTGATTTATGATGTGAATGACCAACTGGTCAAACGTCCTATTAAACAAAGTCAACTCACTGCCGATGCAGTTGATAAAGGTGAATATCGCCACTATATGCTCAAAGAAATTTATGAGCAGCCATTGGCTATTTCACAAACGCTGGAAGGCAGATTCATTAACAATCGTCTGCAAGAAAACGCCTTTGGTCACAATGCGACAGAAGTGTTTGATAACATCAAATCCGTACAAATACTCGCCTGTGGCACTAGCTACCATTCTGGATTAGTGGCACGTTATTGGTTTGAAAAATTCGCACGCGTGCCTTGTAACATCGAAGTGGCCAGTGAATTTCGCTACCGTAGTCCTGTGTTATCGCCCGACACACTCATTGTCACCATCTCACAATCAGGTGAAACGGCTGATACTTTAGCTGCATTGCAAGAAGCCAAAAAACTAGGTGCAAAATATTCCATCGCTATTTGTAACGTGCCAGAAAGTTCACTGGTGCGAGAGTCTGATTTAGTGCTAATGACTCGCGCAGGTCCTGAAATCGGCGTTGCTTCCACCAAAGCATTCACTACTCAGTTAGTCGCACTCATGATGTTAGTGATGGCGGTTGGTAGACGCTTTGAACTAACCAATCTTATGGAGGAAAAAATCACCTCCGAATTGTTCAATTTGCCGAAAAAAATTGAAGATGTATTGCAATTGGATGAAGAAATAAAAATCTTATCCCAGCAGTTTGCTGAAAAGCAACACGCGCTGTTTTTAGGCAGAGGTACGCATTACCCCATCGCAATGGAAGGCGCGTTAAAGCTCAAAGAAATTTCTTACATTCATGCTGAAGCTTACCCCGCAGGCGAATTAAAACATGGCCCTTTAGCATTAATTGATGTTGATATGCCCGTGATTGTGGTTGCACCCAATAACGGTTTGCTGGAAAAACTCAAATCCAATATGCAGGAAGTCGCGGCGCGTGGTGGACAACTCATCGTGTTCATGGATGAAACCCTCGCAGCTGAATCTGACAAAAATATCCAAATCGTTAAAGTTCCGCAAGTTGGCAATGAAATTTCTCCAATGGTTTACACCATTCCGCTACAGCTTCTGTCCTACCACGTCGCTGTGCTAAAAGGTACCGATGTCGATCAACCCAGAAACTTGGCAAAATCAGTCACGGTAGAGTAAGCTAATTCAAAATAAGGAGTCCAAAAATAAGTTTTTGGACTCTGTTTTTAACACTATTTTTTAAGAAAACCCTCGCTTAAGCAAATCTTTTAGTAAATCCTATGACACCATCAAATCGTAATATTGTGCATATTGCTGATGAAGCTGAAAAAAAAGTTTTATCCAAAGCGCAAAAAAAATTCAACACCTTAATTAAAACAATTGACGTTCAAAAAAAGCGAGTGCTTGAGTGGCAAGAAACACTACCACAGTACAATCATCGTATTAATGAGTCCTATCAGCCATTGCTGGATAATTTTAATGACCATAGAATTGAATGGCTACATTTGCTAGATAAAGCTTACGACAACAAAGCCTTTAGCAAAACTGATAAAAAAAAGCTGCGACATATACTTGGTGAATTAAGCTATGAACTGGTTTTTGATCACGGTAAAGAAGAGCTGAAAGAGCTGTACAACAAATATGCGGAAGATAGTGATTTTGACACCGAGAAGGAAATGCTTGATGAGGCAACAGAAGACATGATGAAAGCCATGATGCGTAACATCTTAGGTGTAGAGTTAGGCGATGAATTTGATATAAATTCACCCGAAAAAATGCAAGCACTGTTGAAAGAGAAGTTGCGGGAAAAAGAAAATCAACAAGCGCAAGCCCAGCAAGGTAAAAAAACTGAGAAACAGCTCAAAAAAGAATCCAAGCAAAAACAGGAGCAAGAAAATGTCAGTAAATCGATACGCGAAGTTTATCGAAAATTGGCTGCCAGTTTGCATCCAGACCGTGAGCCAGACGAACAAGAGCGCGAACGCAAAACCAAGCTCATGCAAAAAGTAAACGCGGCATACACCAAAAAAGACTTATTAGGGCTTTTGGAACTACAATTGGAAATTGAACAAATCGATCAAGCACATCTGAACAATATCGCAGAAGACCGTTTAAAACATTTTAATAAAATCTTGCAAGAACAGCTTAATGAGTTATCAGAAGAAATTAAGCAAATTGAATATCCGTTCAGAGTACAAATGGATATATCACCACTTTGTCATCTAAAGCCCGAAACCCTAATGAGAGCTTTAGACAATGATATGAAAGAATTGCAAGGTAATATCAAATATTTACAAGCAGATATTAAACTCGCGAAAAATCCGACGGCACTCAAAGCATGGCTCAAATCCTACCGCATACCAAAAGCCTCCGATTCCTTTGATTTTCTCTTTTAAGATGGTGGATTGTTAGGATGCGATAGCCGTAAAAAAGGAGTTCAAAAACATATCTTGGACTCTTCGTCAGGTAACGGGTAACTAATGAAGACATTGAAAGCATTGCCGATGTACTTTATGTCGCCAGACAATATAGAGCAAGGAAAAAAGAATAATACTATTGAGTTATCTAAGCGGATTGGTAATGAAGTATTTGTAGTGCAAGAAATCAGGGCAGGCAGGAAAAAACTTGCGATTATAACTATGTGGAAAAAGCCTCTTGCCGCGCATGATGCACCTCTAAAAGAGTCCCCCGCTGAAACGTCCAAAACGGACGACAAGCAAGCTTCTTCCGTTGGCAGTATATCGGAAAACAAAAGCCAAGCCAAAGAAGAAGTTAATGCGGCGCGTGACACAAGCAACGATGGAATTTATACAGACCGCAATAACCTGTTAGACCAAACATACAGAATGTTTAAATATCCAGCCAATTCTGAGGTTTCAAATAAGTTTCATAAAGCTCTTCTTCTGGGCTGCCTGACAGAGGTTGCCAATTATATTGCCAATGCGCGATAGGTGGCATAGACATCAAAATAGATTCAGTGCGTCCACCCGATTGCAAGCCGAATAACGTACCACGGTCATAAATGAAATTAAATTCCACATAACGTCCACGGCGATACAGTTGAAAATTACGCTCTCTGGCTTCATAAGGCGTGTTTTTGCGCTTTTGTACGATAGGTAAATAACCTGTGATGTAATGATCGCCGACGCTACGCATAAAGGCAAAACAGTGTTCAAAGTCGCCTTCATTCAAATCATCAAAAAACAAACCGCCGACCCCGCGTGTTTCATCACGATGTGGAAGATAAAAATAATCATCACACCATTTTTTATAATTGGGATATAAATGTTTTCCAAAAGGCTGGCAAGCGGCAAGTGCATTTTCATGCCAATGAATCACGTCTTCTTTAAATGGATAATACGGCGTTAAATCAAAACCGCCACCAAACCACCAAACACTGGCTTCGCCTTTTTCTTCGGCAATTAAAAAACGTACATTGGCGTGTGAAGTGGGAACGTAGGGGTTTTTAGGATGAATCACTAATGACACGCCCATCGCTTGAAATTGCCGATTAGTCAATTCTGGACGTTTCGCAGTTGCTGATGGCGGTAATTTAAAACCCGTCACATGAGAAAAATTTACCCCACCTTGTTCAAATACATCGCCATTGCTTAGTACGCGGGTTCTACCGCCGCCACCATCAGTGCGTTGCCATTTATCTTCGATAAAACGCGCTTTGGGTTCTACATCTTCCAACGCTTTACAAATACGGTCTTGTAAATCAAGCAAGTAGTTTTTTACTCTGGCAATGTCATCGGTGTGCATAGGTAAGCCTGTATATCGTTGGTTAAGTAAATAGTTTGGTGTTAATTATAAAGCCACAATTAAGCACACGTTGGCAATATTTGTTCAAAGTTGATAGACTGGGTCAGTTTTTATTGATTTGAGTGACTATTATTATGAACGTTATAGAAAAAATTAAAGACCAACTGGAAAATAATCCTGTGGTTTTATACATGAAAGGTACACCCAATTTTCCACAATGTGGTTTTTCTGGGCAAACCGTGCAAGTGTTAGCAGCGTGCGATGCCAAATATCTGGCAGTCAATATTTTTGAAGACCCCGAATTGCGTGAAGCATTGAAAGAGTATTCACATTGGCCGACTTACCCGCAACTTTATATCAAAGGCGAATTAGTCGGTGGTTGTGACATCATCACTGATTTGTATCAAAAAGGTGAATTAGCGACGATGTTAGCGGCGACTGCCGAATAATCACTGGTGTAGGCGTGACATCTTCGCGCCTACGCCATTTATGATCTTTGCTAAGGATTTATTGACTCCACATCCAACAATACTGAAGTGAAATGATGACCGTTATCCGAATGAAACAAATTTCCGCTTAATTTAACAGTCTTACCTTTCAATTTTTTGAATTGCTTCATTTGCTCTTCCTTTAGTACCAAATGCAACAAAGTAACCCCCGTTTCTGGCTGGCAAGAATCTGTTTCTTTGGTAGCGCATAACACTGAAATCGGTTTAAGTAATTTCAAAGATGGGAACTGATGAGGTTTTTCATCGTATGTAATTTCAGGTTCGGCGGTTGATGAAATTAAAATACCTTCGATTGTCGTCTGTTTATCGTATTCATAGCTTTGTGCAAAAGCAATACTACTAGCAAACCACAAGACGAGTGAAATAGCTGTTGCTTTAATGATTTTAAATGTGTTCATAGATTCTCTCTTTGCATATTATGTGATAGATGGTGAGTGTTCATGTGCTTCCAGATGTTTCCAACGATTCACAATCTTACAAAATAATTCTGCGGTTTTTTCTGCATCATAGAGTGCAGAATGCGCTTTCTCATTATCCCACTCCATCCCCGCCGCTTGCGCAACTTTTGCCAATACCGTTTGTTGATACGCTAAACCACCTAAAGTTGCGGTATCAAAGGTGCTAAACGGATGAAATGGGTTACGTTTCATTTGAGTGCGATGAACCGCCGCATTCAAAAAGGCAATATCGAATGCGGGATTATGTCCGACTAAAATCGCTTTTGTGCAGTTATTACGTTTAATCGCCGCTCTAATCGGTTTAAACATCATCTCCAGCGCGTCTTTTTCATCAATCGCCATGCGAAACGGATGATAAGGGTCTATGCCGTTAAATTTAAGCGCGGCTTCGTCTAACTCAGAATTTTTAAACGGTATAACGTGGGTGGTGTAATGTTCAGTAATATGCAGTTCACAATTGCTGTTCAGTTCCACAATAACAGCGGCGATTTCTAATAACGCATTTTTCTTGGCATTAAAGCCTGCGGTTTCGATGTCGATAACAACAGGCAGATAACCTCTAAAGCGTTTTTCTAGCGGGATGATTGGGGTATCCATTAAGTTTTGATTTTAATCCAAATAGTAAAATTTATTTCTCGTTCCCACGCGCAGCATGGGAATGCAGTGACGGTGCGCCGCGCCGTGTTTTCATACGCGAGGTAGATGTAGATTTACGCGCTAACCAATTTCCAACTCAGATTTTCACCCGCTTTTAACGGGGTAATATCACTGTATGTATGGGGGATCGTCCAAGTTTGTTTTTCCAGCGTGATGGTATCAGTGTTTCTGGGCAAGCGATAAAAATCTGCACCATAAAAACTGGCAAAGCCCTCTAATTTATCCAGCGCGTCGGCTTGCTCAAACGCCTCAGCATACAGTTCTAACGCGCCAAACGCGCTGTAACAGCCTGCACAACCACAGGCATTTTCTTTTAAATCGCGTGTGTGTGGCGCGGAATCAGTGCCTAAAAAGAATTTAGCATTACCGCTGGTAGCTGCTTTGATTAACGCCTGTCTATGGGTTTCGCGTTTCAAAATCGGCAAACAATAATAATGCGGCTTTATACCACCTGCTAAAATCGCATTACGATTAAATAATAAGTGTTGCGGGGTAATGGTTGCGGCGATATTATCACTCGCTGCTTCAACAAATTGTACCGCTTCGCTGGTAGTAACGTGTTCCAGCACTACGCGCAAGTGTGGAAAATCACGCATGATAGCAGTCAAATGACGGTCAACAAACACGCGTTCTCTATCAAAAATATCGCAGTTATCATCAGTGACTTCACCATGCACTAATAACGGTAACGCGTACTTTTCCAGTGCGGCTAACAACGGATAAATAGCATTAATATCCGCCACACCCGCATCTGAATTGGTCGTTGCCCCAGCGGGATACAATTTAAACGCATAAATGTGTTCAGATTCAGCGGCGGCTTTGATTTCTGCAATCGTGGTTGCCGCCGTTAAATATAAAGTCATTAACGGCGTAAATTTCGCACCTTGCGGCAAAGCGGATAAAATTTCCTCCCGATAAACCAAGGCTTGTGCAACGGTAGTCACAGGTGGTTTCAGGTTAGGCATAATAATGGCGCGGGCAAATTGTTGTGCCGTGTGAGGCAACACAGTCTTTAAAATTACGCCATTTCTGACATGAATATGCCAATCATCAGGACGAATAATCGTTAATGTTTTCATTGTTAAGCCGTAAATCTGTAAAATAGCGGGTTATTCTATAGGTAAGCGCGTTGAAAAACTAACACTCACCTCACTATCTACTGTTTTTTACGGAGTTCGTTATGCCAATTTATGAATATCAATGCAAATCGTGCGGTCACACCCACGAAGCATTACAAAAACTCAATGCCGAACCGTTAATCGTTTGCCCCGCTTGCACGCAACCTGAATTGATGAAAAAAATCTCAGCGGCAGGTTTTAGACTCAAAGGCACAGGCTGGTATGAAACGGATTTTAAAAGCGGTACTAAGAAAAATGTTGCGGGTGAAGCCACCGCCCCCTCAAGTGCCTGCAATACCAGTAGCTGTCCAAAATCTTAATATTGTAATTGTATGTTGGGTTAGCAATAGCGTAACCCAACATTTCCACTAAAGGACATTGAAATGAACATTGCTGAACATCGACTACACATCACGCATCAACTGGAAGAATTATCGGAAGAATCGCTGTGTGAATTAGAAAAAATCATTGCTAAATTCAAAGTTGAACAAAAAATAGCCTCGGTTTGGCTAGGCATTGAACAATGGCGTGAACAAGCTCAGTTTAATGACAATGAAGAATTAACCGATGAAATGATTGCAAGCTGGCGCGATAAAAGCAACGGACGAGATTTTTCATGGGACAGATAAGCTATTTGCTAGATACAAATATCTTGTCAGAAGCCACAAAACCCGAACCTAATGCACAAGTATTAGCAAAACTAAAAGCCTATAACGGACATTACGCAACGGCAGTAACCGTTTGGCATGAATTACATTTTGGTTGCGAACGTTTACCCGAATCGAAATTAAAACAACGCTTACAAAGTTATTTGGCGATGTTGTTACAACAAAAGTTAGAGATTCTACCGTTCACACAGCAAGCCGCAGAGTGGTTAGCCATTGAACGGGCTAGATTAATGAAAACAGGCTATTTATTCGGTTTTGCAGATGGCGAAATAGCCGCAATTGCAGTAGCCAATAACTTAATTTTAGTGACACGCAATACAAAAGACTTTGAGCGTTTTTCAGGTTTGCAATTAGAGAACTGGTTTGATGAGATTTTATAGCTTTCACCGCTCACTATAAAGACGCTGGAGCGTCAACTGAGGCATTCCAATCGCGTTAGAGTTAAACGGGGAATAAAATGAATATCGCAGAATATAAACTGGATTTGTTCCGTGAAATTGATAAATTACCAGAAGATTCACTCATAGAAGTAAAAAAATTAATTACTCAATTAAAATCAAAACCAAGTGCAGTAATTACAACAGCGCAAGCAGAACAGTTAAACATTGGGCGTGAATTTATGCAGGAATATCACGAAACATTTAACACATAGTCTAAATAATAATGCAAAGAGCAGTGGATTAATAAACAACTGTTGGTTATGCTGCATGATGAAAGTTTGCTTTTACATGGCGGCGCGTCAGGTATTCGAGATGAAGGCTTGTTAGATTCGGCATTGAATCGGGCAGTGAACTTAGCTTTGTATAGTGAGCCAGATTTTGCAGACTTGGCGGCGGCATACACGATAGGTTTAGCTAAAAATCATGCGTTTGTGGATGGCAACAAGCGGGTCGCGTTTTTGGCAGTGGGTTTGTTTTTAGGCTTGAATGGTTATAAATTAACCGCCATTCAAACGGATGCAACGCAGACACTGTTAGCGGTTGCCAGTGGTGAAATACAGGAAACGATTTTTGCACAGTGGATACGCGAATATTCGATAAATCGTTCCAGTGTTGCTAATATATAAAGAAGCTGGAACGTCAACTAAAACATTCGGCAGAATACTAAAAAGCAAATAGAGATTAAATGATGGAATCACCAATAACTGTATTATGGTCGAATATTATTCATACTTTTGAGAATATAAACTCTTCCTCGTTATCCGCACATCAACTTGCTGTAAAATCAGGAAAAATTTCTCCTTGTATTAATTATATTAATGACAATGAAAAAGTAAAAACACCATCTGCAAGTCTTAAAAGTAGAACAATTAATATACAAGAAACATATTTGTCGCATCTTTGGGCATTCATGTACACCACTTTAGTGATGCACGAAGAGGGAATACAAAAACCTATGATTGATGGTACGTTTAATGGTAGCTTGCAATTTGACACTCCATTATTAAAAAGAGCTAAATCGTTATTTGATTGGTCAATCTCTTTAACAAACAATTATTCTAAATGGGATGAATCACTACCTAATCCAAAAATTCACAACTGCAATAAAGAAAAGTTGTATGCCGAAAAAGTGAATACGCTTTTTCAAGATGCTGTTGCTTTTGTGATGTTCCATGAGTTTGCCCATTTAACACAAAATCATGATTCATTCTTCTTTGGAGTAGAGGTAAAACGGCAAAAGATAGCAGAGTTAAGCAACAAGAAAAATAAAAGCAAAAAAGAGTTATCTGAACTCAGCAAACTAAGTCAAGATATGAATGAATTAATTCAAATAGAAAATGAATCAGATAAACTTGCATTTGATGCACTTATTAACCAAAATGGCAATGATACAGAAAAACTATTAAAAGGTATTTCTATTTTGTCTGTATATTGCTCATCACTTTTGATAGTAAGAGATATTTATAGAATAAAACAATCCGAACATCCAGATGTAGATAACAGAATACTAAACTTTCTTCAGCAACTAAATCCCGTCAAAGAAGATGACCAATTTTATTGTGATTACTTTGTCATTTTTATTATTCGTCTTTTTTGTTTAAAACATAATATTAATTTACCTCCTATCGAATTTGAAACAGCACAAGAAGCTCTATACTATTATCATGGTGAATTGGATAAAATCAAAAATGAATAGTGCGTAGGTCGGGTTACGGCTATCGCCTAACCCGACCCGACCTACAAAACTACTCGGCTTAGGCGTTCCGACGCAGAGCGTTGGAACGATGAAATAATTGGATACTAAAATGAAAAAATTTTATATTTTAGATAGAAATGCCGTTTCTGTTATTAAAGATAGTGTCGCAAGAAAGAAAGTTTCTAGTGATAAACTAGCGAGACTTACTAATCTTAGAAAAATTGATAAGAAAGGGAACATTATATCAGTCATATTTTCCATAATAGAAGGGCAATCAGGTAAAAAAGAAACAAAGGATCAAATGTTGCTGACACTTGAAAAAGAAACGAAAGCAATTTCCGAGTTTTATCATCACGCCCATACTGATAGCAAGATTCTAAAGCAATCAAAAGACAAATTTATAGAAATACATTCAGGTGAAATAGAGGAAGGATATGGATTATATGAAGAAATAATAAAAAAAGTTCGTGAAAAGCCTTTTCATAGTATTAAAGCTAAAGATAGAAAAGATATTTTAAAAGACTTAATTTCTTTTGTAAAAGAACGAGGTATATCCGCTTCACATCCAGTAGTTATTTGTTGTCTTTCTGGGATTTGCGGAAATCCTAATGCAAGAAAAATAATAAAAAATAAAGAAACTGATACCTATAATGCTATGAATGATTTAATGACATTACCCAAAGTTTGTTTTTTTATTCCAATATTAAATCCAAATAATTATCCAGTAAAATTTTTAACATTCGATAATTACTTAGACTCATTTTTTAATTCTTTTTTTTCGAGTATTAAAGATATTTCAATTGTTAATGGTTATATGCAAGTATCACATTCAACATTTGACAAAAATATATTTCCAAATTTAACTGACGAGGAATATAAAGAATTACTAAATTTGATTGGCGAGTAGCCTACATGGAGTTCGCGGAATGCAGGGTAACGTAAGTATTTGAAGTTGCGAAAATCCCCACTGAAAAATTAACAATGAGCAAATAAAATGAATACCACCGCATTGAAACAACTAGCCAAGCCCGTAGCCCGTACATTGGGTAGAGCGATAGCGAAACCCAACAAATAAAGAGACATACTAAAATATATTAAGGACATAATAATGCTTGAAACTACAGCGACAAAATTACGAAAGAATTTGCCCAAGGAAATAGAACCCTGTTTTAAAAATCATGAAACCCTGCACGTTAAACAACGTGATGGTAAAGATTTTGTGATTATTAGTGCTGAAGATTGGCGGTCAATTGAAGAAACTTTATTTCTTAATTCAATTCCCAATATGGTTGCTAGTATTCATGAGGCAGCTAATGAATCACTAGCACAAGGTACTAATTTACAGGATTTAGATTGGTGAGTTGGTAGATTATTTTAAGTCGTCAGGCAACGAAAGACGCGAAGAAAATTGCTCAATCAGGTCTTAAACCACAAGCTAAAAAATTATTAGAACTTTTGGAAGAAAATCCGTACAAAACACCACCGCCTTATGAGAAGTTAGTGGGTAACTTGCAAGGATTTTATTCTCGACGTATTTCGATTCAACATCGTTTAATTTATCAAATTGTTGAAAATGAAAAAGCGGCGTAGGTTGGGTTGCCGCTTTTTGGCAACCCAACTAATCACGCGCTCATGTGGGGTTAGCTATCTACCTACAAAACTTTAAAATAAACCCTTTTTAAACCAACAAGGAAACCTTATGCGTACTCACAAGTGCGGAGAATTAAACACTCAACAACTAGACCAAACTGTTTCTATCTGCGGATGGGTACATAGACGACGTGACCACGGTGGCGTTATTTTTATTGATTTGCGCGACCGTGCGGGTTTAGTGCAGGTTGTGGTAGACCCAGACTATGCCGATGCGTTTTCGATTGCTGAACACGTCCGTAGCGAATATGTGCTGAGAATTACAGGTGTGGTGCGTGATCGTCCTGCGGGAACAGTGAATGCCAATATGCACTCTGGCGCGATTGAAATTTTAGCCAAAGCGATTGAAGTGTTAAACGAATCGGAAACGCCACCGTTTCCCGTTGAAAGCGACATTGAAGTCAACGAAGAATTGCGTTTGAAATACCGTTACATCGATTTACGCCGCGTGGTGATGCAAGAAAAAATGAAAGTGCGCCGTGATGTGACTCGCGTATTGCGTAACTTCCTCGATGACAATGAGTTTTTTGAAATCGAAACGCCATATTTGACCAAAGCGACTCCAGAAGGGGCGCGTGATTACATCGTGCCTAGCCGTACACACGAAAATTCATTTTTCGCGTTACCGCAATCACCACAACTTTATAAACAAATGTTGATGGTTGCAGGCATGGATAGATATTATCAAGTGGTGCGTTGCTTCCGTGATGAAGATTTACGCGCTGACCGTCAACCTGAATTTACTCAGCTTGATATTGAAACCTCGTTCATGACTGAAGATCAAATTATGGTCATCATGGAAGAGATGATTCGTCAGTTATTTGCCAAAGTCATCAACGTGGAATTGGATGCCAAATTCCCACGCATGAGCTACGCGGAAGCGATTTCACGTTACGGTATTGACCGCCCAGATTTACGCATTCCACTGGAATTAGTGGACATCGGCGACGATATGAAATTGGTTGATTTCAAAGTGTTCTCTACGCCTGCTAAAGACCCGCAAGGGCGTGTGGTGGCAATGCGTGTACCGAATGCCAGTGAGTTAAGCCGCAGAGAAATTGAAGAATTGACTAAATACGTCAGCATTTATGGCGCGAAAGGCTTGGCTTATATTAAAGTCAATGACTTAGAAGCGGGCATTGATGGCTTGCAATCACCGATTGTTAAATTCGCCCCTGCCGAAGTGTGGGCTAGCGTGTTGGCAAAAACAGGCGCACAAACAGGCGATTTAATTTTCTTTGGTGCAGATAAAGCCAGCATTGTTAATGAAGCAATGGGGGCGTTGCGCGTTAAATTAGGTCACGACCTTAAACTGCTACAAGGCGAATGGAAACCTGTGTGGGTAGTTGATTTTCCCATGTTTGACTGGGATGAAAAAGCAGGACGCTTCAACGCGATTCATCACCCATTCACCGCGCCTAGCTGTTCAGTAGAAGACTTGGTGGCAAATCCTGCTACTGCCTTGTCTCGCGCTTATGACTTGGTATTGAATGGTACAGAAGTCGGCGGCGGTTCAATTCGTATCAACCGTACCGCTATGCAACAAACGGTATTTGAGTTACTGGGCATTGGTGATGAAGAAGCCCGCGAAAAATTCGGCTTCTTGTTAGATGCGTTAAAATATGGCGCACCTCCGCATGGTGGTTTAGCATTCGGCTTAGACCGTTTAGTGATGTTAATGACTCACTCAACGTCTATCCGTGATGTGATTGCGTTCCCAAAAACCCAATCTGCCGCCTGTCCATTAGTGAGCGCACCAGCAGTAGTCACCGATGAACAATTGAAAGAATTGGGTATTCGGTTAATTAAACCTGCGGGAAAAGAAAAAGCCAAATAAGGTTTCACGAAAGTGTGGGGTGGATTAGCGATAGTGTAATCCACCGAATACTGTTGAGCTTGTCGAATCGACAAGCTCACAGATCACCACGAACGGTATTATTTTAAAGTTACGTCCCTATTCATGGAGGGCAGGAGCAGAGTAATTATGATAAACGACAATAACCAAGAGCCACCCTCAGTCACTGCGATACAGGCATTTTTATTTTGGTTAAAACTCGGCTTTATTAGCTTCGGCGGACCTGCGGGGCAAATTGCCATTATGCACCAAGAGCTAGTCGAGCGGCGGCAGTGGATTTCTGAGCGACGATTTTTGCACGCGCTTAATTACTGTATGTTATTGCCAGGTCCTGAAGCGCAACAATTGGCGACCTATTTGGGTTGGTTAATGCACCGTACGACAGGCGGCATTATCGCTGGATTGCTTTTTATTCTGCCCTCGCTGTTGCTGTTGATTGTGTTAGGTTGGGTATATATGCGTTTTGGGCAACTGCCCGCCGTGGCAGCGGTGCTTTATGGTATTAAACCTGCGGTGACGGCGATTGTGTTATTTGCCGCCTATCGTATTGGTTCTAGGGCATTGAAAAACTGGCTGTTGTGGATGTTAGCTGCCTTGGCTTTTGGTACGATTTTTATACTGCACGCGCCTTTTCCGTTGATCGTGTTAATTGCCGCACTAATCGGTGCAGTTGGTGGAAAATTTTTACCGCAATATTTCATCGTTGGTGGTGGACACGGCGCGGTAAAACACAGCTTCGGTAAAGCCCTGATTGATGATGACACGCCAATTCCTGATCATGCCCGTTTTCGTTGGTGGCGATTGCTGACCATTATTGTGGTTGGCTTGTTGTTGTGGGGCGGGGTGATAGGATTTTTGTGCGCTCAATACGGCTGGAATGGTGGACTAACACAAATGGGCTGGTTTTTTACTAAGGCGGCATTGCTGACGTTTGGCGGGGCTTATGCTGTTTTGCCTTATGTTTATCAGGGTGCAGTCGAACATTTCCATTGGCTCAGTGCCGCACAAATGATGGATGGTCTGGCGTTAGGTGAAACGACTCCTGGTCCATTAATTATGATAGTCACCTTTGTCGGCTTTTTAGGGGGTTGGAATGCTTTGCCTCTCGCGGCGGATACGCCATTAATGTCGGGTATTATTGCGGCAGTAGTGGTGACTTATTTTACCTTTTTGCCCAGTTTTTTATTTATTTTAGCGGGCGCACCGTTAATCGAATCAACCCACGGAAATTTAAAATTCACCGCGCCATTATCAGCGATTACGGCTGCTGTGGTCGGGGTGATTGTTAATCTAGCGGTGTTTTTTGCGGTGCATATTCTGTTTCCGCACGGTTTTTCAGGGTCTTTTGATGTGATTGCCGCGCTGATTACTGCCTCTGCGTCATTGGCATTGTTTCGTTATAAAGTGGGCATTATTACTGTTATCGCTGTTTGTGGTGCAGTAGGATTTTTGTGTTTGTTTTTACCGTTAAATCTGTAGTCATGTGGCGTGGGCAAAACTATTCTAGCGTTTGCCCACGCTACGAAACTGTGCAATTTATTCAACGCCGATATAAAGCCTTGGCTGAGGCAATAACCATAGTGGCTACACCTAAGCCGTTGACGATACATCCTTTATCAACGCCCCAGAAAAATCCAATTGCCGCCACGCTTCGTATAGGACAATTGAGACAGTATTGGATAAATTTAAACTGCGGCTGGTGGGGGTCATGGGTAAATACAAACAGTGTTCTGCACCGAGTTCGGCTAGGATAGTTGCGGGCAGTCCTCTGGTTTCAGGGCCAAACAATAAAGCATCGTGCGCTTGGAATTTTACCTCACTAACAATACGCTGACCTTTGGTAGTCAGCGCGAATAGCCGTTGTGGTTTAACGGTATCGAGAAAAGCGGCGTAAGAATCGTGTTCTTGCACCGCCACCCATTCATGATAATCCAACCCTGCGCGGCGCAATTTTTTGTCATCCAAGTCAAACCCTAGCGGTTTGATTAAATGTAAACGCGCCCCTGTGTTGGCACACAATCGAATAATATTGCCCGTATTTGCTGGAATTTCTGGCTCATACAAAACAATATGAAACATTATGAGTAGTCGTTATTAATGCTGATGGGGTCGAGTTTCCAGATTTCGTTGTTGTATTCAGTGATGGTTCTATCGGTGGAAAACTTGCCACTGCACGCAGTATTTAAAATACTCATGCGTGTCCAACGCTCTTTGTCTCGATAGGCTATTTCCACTTGTTTTTGCGCATTCACAAAACTGCGGAAATCGGCAATCGTTAACCAAGGATCATTCGGACTTTTTATCGAGTCAATAATGCAGTCAAAAATATGCGGTTCAAATTGATTGAAATGTCCACATTCGAGCAAATTCATGACTTTTTGCAACTCTTCATCTTGGCTAATGATGCCGACAGGATCATAACGATGACGTGAGGCTTCGACTTCTTCTTCCGTTAAGCCAAACAAAAAGAAATTATCATCACCGACTTCTTCACGAATTTCGATGTTCGCGCCATCTAATGTACCGATGGTAATCGCGCCATTCATCATGAATTTCATGTTGCCTGTGCCTGATGCTTCTTTGCCCGCAGTCGAAATTTGCTCAGATAAATCGGCACCAGGGCAAATTTTTTCCATCGCTGAGACGCGATAATTGGGCAGGAAGACTAATTTTAATTTGTCACCAACATCGGGGTCGTTGTTAATGACTGTGGCGACATTATTGATGAACTTGATAATCCGTTTTGCCATGAAATAACCAGGCGCGGCTTTACCACCGATTAAGACACAACGATCCACCCAATTGACTGTATCGCCACGTTTAATGCGTTCATACAAGTGAATGACGTGCAGGACGTTGAGCAATTGACGTTTATATTCATGAATACGTTTGACTTGTACATCAAACAGCGCGTTGACATTTAAATCAATATCCAGCTCTTGTTTTTTAAAGTCTATTAATCTTTGTTTAGCATCTTGTTGAACTTTATACCAACGATCACGGAAGGCTTGATCATCTGCGTAAGGCGTTAATTTTTGTAACAAGGATAAGTCTGTCACCCAACCATCACCGATGGTGTCGGTAATTAATTCTGCTAGTTCTGGGTTACACATTGCCAGCCAACGACGTGGAGTAACACCGTTAGTCTTATTATTGAATTTTGCAGGCCATAACTGATAAAAATCGTTAAATAAACCTTGTTGTAACAATTTTGAATGCAGTGCAGCCACACCGTTCACTGAATGACTGCCAACAATCGCTAAATAAGCCATACGAACTTTTTTATCGTGACCTTCTTCAATCAGCGACATACGCGCTAGACGGTCTTTATCAGCGGGCCAACGCAAAGAGACTTCGGACATAAAATGGGCATTAATATCAAAAATAATTTCCATGATTCTGGGCAACAACTCTTTCATTAAGCCGACAGACCAACGTTCTAAGGCTTCTGGTAATAGCGTATGGTTGGTGTAAGCCATCGTGTTAGTAGTAATTGACCATGCTTTATCCCACGATAAACCATGAATATCAATCAACAAACGCATCAGTTCGGCAACTGCAATACTCGGATGGGTATCATTTAATTGGAAAGCATTTTTCGCGGCAAAATCAGTAAAGTCATTATTATGCCGACCAACCCACGTTTGTAATATATCTTGTAAGCTGGCAGAGGCGAGTAAATATTGTTGGCGTAAACGCAGTGCTTTGCCATTTTCATTGGCATCATTGGGATATAACACCATGGTGATATTTTCAGCGGTATTTTTTGCCGCCACCGATTCTGCATAATCACCTTCGTTAAATTCTTGTAAATCAAATTCATCGGTTGCAGCGGCTTTCCATAAACGCAAGGTATTCACCGTGCCGTTTTGATAACCAGGAATAGGCGTGTCGAAAGGCACTGCCAATACATCGTGGCTCTCTATCCAACAAACACGCTTATGACCGTTTTCATCGGTATGGATTTCAGTACGTCCACCAAATTTAATTTTTTGGGTATATTCCTGACGTTCAATTTCCCAAACATTACCGTTACGCAACCAATGATCGGGTTTTTCTACCTGCTCACCGTTAGTAATATCCTGCGAAAACATTCCGTATTCATAACGCAAGCCATAACCTGTGACGGGTAATTGTAAAGTAGCGCAACTATCGATAAAACACGCAGCTAAGCGACCTAAACCACCATTGCCTAGCCCAGCATCTGCTTCGGTTTCAACCAATTCTTCGAGGTCTAAACCTAAATCGTACAAGGTTTTATCAACAACATCGCTAATGCCCAAATTAATCATGGCATTACTGAGGGTACGTCCCATCAAAAACTCCATTGATAAATAATAAGCTCTTTTACAATCCTGTTCTTTATAGGCGTTATAGGTTTTTTTCCAGCGTTCTGTAAGCCGATCACTAATCGCTAAAGACAATGCCTCATAAGCGTAGTGTAGAGAAAGGCAATTTTCATCCCTACCAAGTCGGTGTCCATAATAGCGTTTGAAATCAGCCTCCATGTGTTTCTTATCCATCCCTAAATTAGGAAGGGTCGTTATAGTAGACTTTGGGCTACTGGTTTTAAAACGTCTATGCGGCATGGGTTTTTTATCCTTAGCTAGTTAATATTATTAAATCGATACCCTATTTTATCCTGTTTCAATAAATAGTTGGGTAATAATCCACTGTGTAGTGTATTTTTGTGTGCTAACAGTAAACACAGAATTAATTTTTAAGGTAGTAGATGAATGCGATTGGTACAAGTTAATATGAGAAACTGGCAGTTACTTAGCATAACTAGGAAGTAAAAGGTAAAAAATCGAGTGACGCACTGGGTTTTTATCTGTAAAATTTAGCGGTTTTGCCAACGCGTGAGCTTCTGAGCTTCGTAAAAATATACCACAATGGTCTGTAAGTAATATAATAGTAATCCTCAACACACACTTTAGAGGTGACAATGAATCAAAGTACGCTACCAACTAGACAGGGTTTATATGATCCGCGCAATGAACATGATGCTTGCGGCGTGGGGTTTATTGTTCATATAAAGGGACAGAAAAGTCATGCAATTGTCCAGCAAGGCTTACAGTTACTGACTAATTTAACGCACCGTGGTGCGGTCGGAGCAGATCCGAAAGCGGGGGATGGTGCAGGGATTTTAATTCAAATTCCCGATACCTTTTTACGCGCTGAATGTAGCTCTATAGCTATTACCTTACCTGCAAAAGGCGAGTATGCGGTTGGTATGGTATTTTTTCCGCAAGATGCGGGTAATCGTAGCCTTTGTGAGACGCTATTAACCGACATTATTGCGCAAGAAAAAGCTGTGCTACTCGGTTGGCGTGATGTGCCTGTCAATAATGATGGGCTAGGTGATTCAGTAAAATTGCTTGAGCCTGTGATACGGCAAATTTTTATTGCTTGCGGTGATGGTTGTATGGATCAAAATGCTTTCGAGAGTAAGCTGTTTGTGATTCGTAAACAAGTGGAAAATGCAGTTCGCGCTTTAAATTTAAAGCATGGGCATTCTTTCTATATGCCCTCGTTATCCTCACGCACTATCGTTTACAAAGGTATGTTGCTGGCGGATCAAGTCGGCACATTTTATCCAGAACTCAGTGATGAACGGGTGGACAGTGCCTTGGCGTTAGTGCATCAACGCTTTTCTACCAATACGTTCCCCACTTGGGATTTAGCACATCCTTTCAGATTGATTGCCCATAATGGTGAAATCAACACTTTGCGCGGGAATGTCAATTGGATGGCAGCACGTCGTCATTCCATTGCCTCTAAAGTATTAGGTGATGATGTTAATAAACTGTGGCCGTTGATTGCCGAAGGGCAATCAGATTCAGCCAGTTTTGATAACGCGCTGGAATTATTGGTTGCAGGTGGTTATTCAATGGCTCATGCCATGATGTTGCTGATTCCAGAAGCGTGGGCTGGAAATGTATTGATGGATGAAAAACTCAGAGCGTTTTATGAATATAACGCCGCCTTAATGGAACCTTGGGATGGACCAGCCGCGATTGCTTTTACCGACGGTCGCCAAATTGGTGCGACCTTGGATCGTAATGGTTTACGTCCTGCGCGTTATTTAGTCACCGATGATGATTTTGTTATTCTGGCTTCAGAAATGGGAGTATTGGATATTCCCCAACACAAAATCATTAAAAAATGGCGTTTGCAACCAGGAAAAATGCTGTTAATCGATACTGAACAAGGTCGCATTATTGATGATGCAGAACTTAAAGCGGTGTTAGCTAACAGTCATCCTTATGAAGAATGGTTAGATAAAACCCAAATTTTACTGGCGAAATTGCCGTCCGAAATATCGGCAATGGCACCCGATAACGACACCTTATTGTGTCGTCAACAAGCGTTTGGCTATACGCGTGAAGACATCGAGTTCATCCTCAAACCAATGGCACAAACAGGGCAGGAAGCCATAAGCTCAATGGGTATCGATGCAGCGTTGGCAGTATTATCAGACCGTTCGCGCTTGTTATATGATTACTTCAAACAAGGCTTTGCGCAAGTTACTAACCCTGCGATAGATCCAATTCGAGAAGAATTAGTGATGTCTTTGGTGTCATTGATAGGTCCACGTCCTAATTTATTAGGCTTGGATGAAGGCGGCACTCACAAGCGTTTAGAAGTCGAGCAACCGATTTTAAGCAATCAAGATTTAGAAAAAATTCGCCGTATTGAATCACGCACGGGCGGAGCGTTTAAAACTAAAACAGTCACGCTGTGTTATTCGGTTGATCTAGGTGCAAGCGGTATGGAAAGCGCGTTAGATAAAATATACCTTGCAGCTAAACAAGCGGTCGAAGACGGCAATAATATTTTGGTACTGTCTGACCGTAATATGGATGCCGCTTACATTGCTATTCCAGCATTATTAGCAACCTCTGCGGTACATCATTATTTAACCCGCGAAGGCTTGCGTACTAAAGTGGGCTTAGTCGTTGAAACAGGTGAAGCGCGTGAAGTGCATCATTTCGCACTGTTAGCGGCTTACGGTGCAGAAGCAGTCAATCCTTATTTAGCCTTAGATACGTTGTCTAGTTTCTGTGCAGAAATCGAGCTGTCTGAATATGAAGCGCATAAACGTTATATTAAAGCGACATCTAAAGGCTTGTTGAAAGTTATGTCCAAAATGGGCATTTCAACCTATCAATCGTATTGTGGCGCACAGATTTTTAACGCTATTGGCTTAGCTGAACCGTTTCTGGATCAGTATTTCACTGGTACAACCAGCACCACAGAAGGCGCGGGACTTGCTGAAATCAGTGAAGAAACTATCCGTCGTCATCGTATCGCTTTTGGTAACGCGCCTTTATATCGCAATGCCTTGGATATTGGCGGTGAGTATGCGTTTCGTCTGCGCGGTGAAGCGCACACTTGGACACCCGCAACCATTAGCACCTTGCAACACGCAACCCGCAGTAACAGCTATGAAAAATACGCTGAGTTTTGCCGCTTAATTGACGACCAAAATGAAAACTTACTGACCTTGCGCGGTTTGATGAAATTCAAGGAAGCCGCAACGCCAGTGCCATTAGATGAAGTCGAATCAGCGGCTGACATCGTTAAACGTTTTGCGACTGGGGCTATGTCGTTTGGTTCAATTTCTTATGAAGCACACACTAACTTAGCGATTGCCATGAACCGTATCGGCGGTAAATCCAATACAGGGGAGGGCGGTGAATTACCTGAACGTTTTAAACCATTACCGAATGGCGATTCCATGCGTTCAGCGATTAAACAAGTCGCGTCAGGTCGTTTTGGTGTCACCACTGAATATTTGGTCAATGCCGATGATATTCAAATTAAAGTTAGTCAAGGCGCGAAACCTGGTGAAGGTGGTCAATTACCTGGTCATAAAGTTGATGCCGTGATTGCTAAAGTGCGTCACTCTACCCAAGGCGTGGGTTTAATTTCACCACCGCCGCATCATGATATTTATTCGATTGAAGATTTAGCGCAATTGATTCATGACTTGAAAAACGTTAATCCACAAGCGCGTATCAGTGTGAAATTGGTATCAGAAGTTGGTGTCGGTACGGTTGCCGCTGGGGTTGCCAAAGCGCACGCCGATCACGTTACCATTTCAGGTTATGATGGTGGCACAGGTGCAAGCCCTATGACCTCTATCAAACACGCGGGTTTACCGTGGGAAATTGGTTTAGCTGAAACGCATCAAACGCTAGTGCTGAACAAACTACGCGGACGTATTGCCGTGCAGGTGGATGGTGGTTTGCGTACAGGTCGTGATGTCATTATCGGCGCGTTATTAGGCGCGGATGAATTCGGTTTTGCTACCGCGCCGCTGATTGTGTCAGGCTGTTTAATGATGCGTAAATGTCATTTGAACACTTGCCCAGTCGGTGTGGCAACGCAAGACCCCGAACTGCGCAAACGTTTTACAGGACAACCTGAACACGTCGTGAATTATTTCTTCATGGTGGCAGAAGATGTGCGTCAGTGGATGGCAAAACTAGGCTTCCGCAACCTGAATGAACTCATTGGACGCTCAGATTTATTAGACATGAACCAAGCGATTAATCATTGGAAAACTGAAGGCTTAGATTTTAGCCGTATTTTCTATAAACCTGAAGTTGATGCCAACACGGCGGTTTATCAAACCGAAACACAAGATCACGGTTTGGAACACGCCTTGGATCACACGCTGATAGCGCAAGCTAAACTTGCGCTGGATGAGGGTAAACCTGTTGAAATTCATACCCCAATTCGTAGTTTAAATAGGACATTTGGGGCAATGTTATCAGGTGAAGTGGCGAAACGTTATGGTCATAAAGGGCTACCCGATGACACCATTGCGATTTATGCCAAAGGCACCGCTGGACAAAGTTTCGGCGCGTTCTTAGCACAAGGCATTAGCATCGAGCTGCAAGGCGATGGCAATGATTATGTTGGCAAAGGCATGAGTGGCGGACGACTTGCCATTTATCAACCCAAAGACTGTCCAATTAAACCCGAAGAAAATATTATCGTTGGTAACACCGTGTTATACGGTGCAGTCAGCGGTGAATGTTATTTCAGCGGTATCGCAGGTGAACGTTTTGCGGTGCGTAACTCAGGCGCGATTGCTGTCGTTGAAGGCGTGGGCGATCACGGCTGTGAATACATGACAGGCGGTGTTGTGGTTGTGCTGGGTAAAACTGGACGCAATTTCGCTGCGGGTATGTCAGGCGGCGTGGCTTATGTATTAGATGAAGCGGGCGATTTTGATAAATTGTGTAATATGGCAATGGTTGAACTTGAGCCTCTTCTTATAGAAGATGAAACGCTGGAAGTCACTGCTCATCAAGGCGGCGATTTGGAAATGCACGGGCTGGTTGATCTGATGTCTGATATGACGCGTGATGATGCACGATGCTTGAAGAAGCTCATTCAAAATCATCAGCACTATACCAACAGCCAGCGGGCAAAACACATTTTGACTCATTGGAAAGACTATTTACCACGTTTTGTCAAAGTGATGCCTGTCGATTACCGCGAAGCATTGAAAAAAATTGAGTTAGCACAAGCTGCCACCGTTCAAAAAGAGGCTATTTAACATGGGTAAACCCACTGGATTTATGGAACTACCACGCACTGAGCGCAGCTATGCACCTGCTGAAGAGCGTATTACACATTATCGTGAATTTACACTCGCCCCTAGTGATGACGAAGTCGCACAACAGGGCGCGAGATGTATGGATTGCGGTATTCCTTTTTGTCATCAAGGTTGCCCTATAAACAATATTATTCCCGAATGGAATGATGATGTTTATCACCAAGACTGGGAGCAAGCGTTAAGTGTGCTACATAGCACTAATAACTTTCCTGAATTTACAGGACGGATTTGCCCTGCACCCTGTGAAGCCGCTTGTACGCTGAATTTACAAGAATCACCAGTCACGATTAAATCCATCGAATGCGCTATTATCGATAAAGCGTGGGCTATGGGCTGGGTAAAACCGCAAATTCCACAGCAACGCACAGGTAAAAAAGTGGCGGTTGTCGGTTCAGGTCCATCGGGTTTGGCAACCGCACAACAACTGGCGCGAGCAGGTCATGAAGTCGTGGTTTATGAAAAAAATGATCGTATCGGTGGCTTAATGCGTTACGGCATTCCTGATTTTAAAATGGAAAAATCCCACATCGACCGTCGGATTGCACAAATGCAGGCAGAAGGTGTACGTTTTAGACCTAATAGCCACATCGGCAAAGACATTTCAGCACAAAAAATACTGGCTGATTATGATGCTGTGGTGTTGGCAGTCGGCGCAGAAAAACCGCGTGATTTAGAAGTGACTGGACGTAACGATTTGGAAGGCGTTTATTTTGCGATGGATTTTTTACGTCAACAAAATAAACGCAATGCAGGTGACGTTGTTCCTGATGACATTGCGATTACTGCTACGGGTAAACGAGTCGTGGTGATTGGTGGCGGTGATACAGGTTCTGATTGTATCGGCACATCCATCCGTCAAGGCGCGGTTTCAGTCGTTCAGTTGGAAATTTTGCCTCAGCCCCCAGAAAAAGAAAATAAATTACTCACTTGGCCTAACTGGCCCAATAAATTCCGCACCAGTTCTTCTCAGCAAGAAGGCGTTAAACAACGCTATTTCAGCGTGAATACCCAAAGCGTCACAGGTGCGGACGGCAAAATCACTCATCTCAACGCAGTCGAAGTGGAATGGAAGCAAGAAGGCGGTCAGTGGAAAATGAGCAATAAGCCGAATAGCGAATTTAGCTTAGAAGCGGACATTGTGTTTTTAGCAATGGGCTTTACTAATCCAGTACACGAAGGTTTATTAGTGGATTTAGGGGTTGAGTTAGAACGCGGTCATATCAAAGCCAACGACAAACAATACCGTACTTCCGTTGATAAAGTGTTTGCCGCAGGTGATGGGCGACGTGGACAATCTTTAGTTGTTTGGGCAATTCGTGAAGGTAGACAAGCTGCGCGGGCGGTGGATGAATATTTGATGGGTAGCTCAGAACTGCCGCGTTAATTTATGTAGTAGTGTAGGGTACGCTGTGCGTACCTTTCCATAATCAACGATTTAACGGTACGCACAGCGTACCCTACCTGACTAAAAATACCATCATGAAAAAATTAATATCAATATTCGTTTTCATTATTGCATTATCTGGCTGTTCAGTTAATAAAGATTGGGTTGCAACTGGCGGTAGTCGTGCCGATGCCACCGTTAAATTGTCATATCAATATGGACAGGGACAGGATGTTCATGTTTCGGAGCAACAAGGTATTGAGTTAGCAAAAAAAAGATGTGGCGTTTGGGGATACACAGGAGCAGAGGCTTTTGGAGGAATAACAACACAATGCAATCAAATGGGTAGCTTCGGTTGTGCTGACGGTATAGCGATTAAAGAGTATCAATGTACAGGACAAGGTAACGCTGTTACGCCCAATAATGCACAGCCAACATCTTATTATCAAGTACCTACACAGCAATACCAATCTGCGCCAGTTGCTCAGCCAGTTTATCAACCTGTAGCTGAAAATCCAGCTCCAACCTACCAACAGCCTCAGCATGAACAATCAGGAAAGGATTTAAGAGGTTGCCTTTCTTTGGCAGGGGATGACGCGATTGCTAAATGTGTTAGGGGGAAATAACAGTCATGTAGAGTGGGCATTGTCCGCCCTAGGCAATGAAGCATTGGAACGATGAGTGAAGAGTATGGCAATTTGTGATGATGAAAAAATTCAGGATGTTCTTAATGAGTTTGCAAGAGAATCGTTTAGAAAAACTGCTGACCAAGATTATATTGCCGCAAGAATGAGTTATAAAGCAGGTTTAGTTGAACCATTTTTATGGTCTGCTCTTCATTCTATAGAGAAGTATTTAAAAGCTATATTGCTTTTTAATACAATCCCTGCAACAAAATATGGACACGATATTGAAAAGCTATTATGTAGAGTAAAAGGAATTAAAAATATTGATTTAGGGATTCCCAAAAATGTCGAAAATTTCATTAAATATCTAAATCAATATGGTGAAAATCGCTATTTTGAAGGGTGTTCTTTATTAGAAGAATATGCGCTTGATAATCTTGATGAAACAGTCTGGTATATTCGTAGATGTTGTTGTTACGATTTTTTTCCACATTTACCTAAAATTTCTCTTGAGCAACAAGTACGAAATCCAAAACGGTGTGATATGTCAGGTTTTTTAGAAGAAGTTATTAAAAAAGAGTTACCTGCATATCCTCATTTGACATGGAATAATTGGTTTTATGGTAAAGAAGGTCAAGGAGATGACAGAGAGACTATACGAAAAACGCAAAGAAAATGGTCGGAATCTTATTCTTGTTTGGATTTTTGGGGACAAGATTATTTTGATGTTTTGCAAAAATATGTGACTTTTTCTAAAAGTACATACCATTATTTTTCTCAAAAATAATTTAACAGACAAGTCGGATTTACTCGTTCCCACGCGCTGCGTGGGAATGCCGTTAGACCGCGCTGGCGGTCTGTGTAAAAATAGGACGCGTCGCGTCGTTACTGTATTCCCACGCAGCGCGTGGGAACAAGAAAAATAAATACGATGTATAAAAACAGAAAACTGCGTATTTAATTCACCAATATGTAAGTCTTACTTTGTTCTAGTTACTAAATCAAAGATAATGGCATTACACACTTAACCCACACAACTATTGATTTGTCAGTAACGCCATGAAAATACCTCAACTACTTCATGATGCCCCTTACAGTGAAGCACAACGAGCTTGGTTAAGCGGTTTTTTTACGGGCATATATACCAACAGCATTCAAAACGCGGGGGTGAATAGTTCAACAACAGTCCGCACAGTTCATATTTTATACGGTAGTCAAACAGGTACTGCTGAATCTGTGGCTTATGATGCTGCTGCTATGGCTAAGACACAGGGTTTAAAAGCTGTGGTTAATAGTATGGATGCGATTGATAGCATTGCTTTTACCACAATGGACACCGTGTTGATTGTCACCAGCACTTATGGCGAAGGCGAAATGCCTGATAATGCGTCTGTGCTGTGGGAAGCAGTTAATGCAGACACCATGCCTCGTTTGGAAAAACTTCAATATTCAGTATTAGCCTTAGGCGATACCAGTTACGATTTATTCTGCAAAGCGGGTATTGATTGGGATAACCGCTTAGCCGAATTGGGCGCAACCCGCATTTATGAGCGCGTCGATTGTGATGTGGCTTATGAAGCCCCCGCAGAAAACTGGATGCGCTCAGTGATTCCGCAATTGAGCAATAGCAGTGCAATTGATACGGATACACCCGTCACCACACCACCACAATACAGTCGCAAAAATCCATTCCCCGCCTCTTTGCTGGTCAATCGCTTGCTAACGGCTGCTGATTCTTCAAAAGAAACCCGCCATTATGAAATCTCTATTGCTGGTTCTGGGCTAAGTTATGAAGCAGGTGATGCTTTGTGTGTGTTACCGACTAACTGCCCTGAATTAGTGAGCGATATTATTCAAGCTATCGGCTGTAACGGTGATGAACTTGAACCTATTAATGGCGAAGTCATCCGCTTGCAAGACGCGCTACGCACTCAGTTTGAAATTAAAACCCCTAGCAAAGAATTGCTACAAGAAATCGCTACCCGCTCAGGTAATCAAGAGTTGAATGGTCTGTTAAGCACGGGTGATAAAGAGCAGTTAGCCAATTATTTATGGGGGCGTGATAGCTTGGATTTGTTACGCCAAAATCCTGTGTGTGAATTTACCGCAGCCGAATTTATTGCCTTACTCAAACCCTTACAACACCGTGCGTATTCAATTTCTTCTAGCGGCAAAATGTATCCTGAAACTGTGCATTTAACCGTTGCTAGTGTGCGCTATGATGGTTATGAGCGTGAGCATAAAGGTGTTTGCTCAACTTTTCTGGCGGATTTAGTCGATGAAAAAACTGAGGTGCGTTGTTTCTTTACGCCAAATAAAGTATTTAGAGTCCCAGATGACAATAGTCTGCCGATGATTATGGTCGGACCAGGTACAGGTATCGCGCCCTTTCGTGCCTTCTTACAAGAGCGGCAATACCGCAAAGCGACAGGTAAAAATTGGTTATTTTTTGGTGATCGTAATGAAGAGACTGATTTTATTTATCGAGATGAATTGCTAAGCTTGCAACAAGACGGCGTGCTTACCCGTTTAGAATTAGCTTTTTCCAGAGATCAAGTCAAGAAGTGTTATGTACAGGATAGAATGCGTGAATATGGTAAGGAGCTATTTGAATGGTTAGAGCAGGGGGGATATTTCTTTGTCTGTGGTGATGCGTATCGTATGGCAAAAGATGTCGATAAAGCCTTGTTAGAGGTGATTGCCGAACACGGTAAATTATCAGAACAGCAGGCGATTGATTATGTGAATCAACTAAAAAAGAATAAACGTTACGTTAGAGATGTTTATTAATCAAGCACAAGGCGTTTTTATGGCGACAGAACAACTCTATCCACTCTCTGTTTACTATCTTAGGGTCATTTTGGAAAACTCTAAGCCAGTGATATGGCGTGATATTTTAGTGCCTAGCGATCTTAGCTTAGAAGCCCTGCACTATGTGATACAAACAGTGATGGGATGGGAGAATTCTCATGCACATCAGTTTATCGCAGAAAAAGTCATTTATAGCAATGACACAGAGCGTAACAACGTTGATGATGAATATGGTTTATTGGATACGGAAGAGCTAGAAAAACAAAATTGCAATGAAAAAAAATATACCGTGGGAAACCTACTTACTAAAGAAGGTGCAAGTATTATTTATGAGTATGATCTAGGAGACAGTTGGACGCATCAAGTTGAACTGAGAAAAATTCTACCTGTCGATGCTAATGTCCGCCAGCCTCGTTGTATCAAAGGTGAAAAAGCCTGTCCACCCGAAGATTGCGGCGGTATATGGGGTTATACCGATATGTTAGAATCCCTACAAAATACCGAAGACACGCACATACTTACTTGGTTGGGTGAGAATTTTAATCCAACTGATTTTGATATTGAGGCGATCAACAAAACACTTAGACGATTAGTGGTTGATAATTCGGATTCGGTTTCGGAGTAGGTTTACGCCAAGTCACCTTGAAATCTGAGTATATTCTCATCATTGCCAACTCAGCGCGTATGCTGGCACAAGCGGCAATCTGTGTGGGTTTAAAGCCCTTAGTCATTGATTTGTTTGCTGACCTAGATACTCAAGCTTATGCACTAGACTACCAACAAATAACCGATTTAACGGTTGCTTCCCTTATCCCAGCTGTAGATTATTTTAGCCAACACTACGCAGTCACGCAGCTTATTGTTGGCAGTGGTTTTGAACAATACCCTGATAGTTTGCATTATTTGCACTCGCGTTTAACCCTGTTAGGTAATACGCCAGAAACCTTTATCAGGGTACAAAACAAAGTAGATTTTTTTGCTGTACTGGATAAATTTAACATTCCCACTCCTGAAACGTCTTTTATACAGCCAAACAACACACAAAATTGGTTAATCAAGCCCAGCAGAGGGCAGGGCGGTGTTGGTATTCAGCGTGTTAGGAATACAAACCTAGGTTTGAACTCCAATGTCTACTGGCAAAAATATCAAGCGGGTTCACAGCATTCAGTATTATTTTTAGCCAATGGGCAACATCTGCAAGTTATTGGCTTCAATACCCAATGGACTACCCGTTTAAGTGACAGCGAAGAATTTATATTTTCTGGCATTATTAATCATTGCAATCTAGCCGAGACACACAAAACACAAATCATCGACTGGCTAACAAAACTTGTTCCAGCCTTTAAGTTAAACGGTTTAAACTCACTGGATTTTATTCATGCCGATGGCGAAAGTTATGCGTTAGAAATAAATCCGCGTCCACCTGCCAGTATGCAGTGTTACGATGCTGATTTATTGCGCAGACACATAATGACTGCCAGTCCTTCAAAGGACTGGCAGTCATGTTTACAGCCACCGCCACAATCAGTTTATACAGGCTATCAAATCATCTATGCCGAACAGGATATACAAATTCCAGACGGCTACATCTGGGAAAACGGCGTGATGGATAGTCCCGCAGCAGGGGCAATCTGTAAGACAGGGCAGCCAATTTGCAGTATCATTGCCCACCAAAGCCAAGCCTACGCGGTCTTGCACGAATTAACCACTAAACAACACACTATACAAAGGTCTTTATACTCATGGAACACACAGCCAGCGTCAACAAACTCACCCAACCCCTAGTTCAACACCTGCTGGATAATGCCGCAAAACTACGCCTAGGCGTTGAAGTGTTAGCCAATGGCTGCACCGTCATCGATGCAGGTATCAACGCCATCGGTGGTTTGGAAGCAGGTCGCATTATTGCCGAAATTTGTTTAGGCGGTATGGGAACAGTCTCCATTAGCCATAGCACTTACACCACTAACTGGCCGTTATCTGTCAACGTCCACACAGGCAACCCTGTACTGGGCTGTTTAGGCAGT